>JAAFHR010000109.1 GCA_013298455.1 Betaproteobacteria bacterium
GGAGCTAATAAGCCCCGAGAAGATCACGACTGCAACAGGATGAAGAATTTCGGTGCCCGGTTGCTCGGCTTCGAACAACAGCGGCGCGAGTGCGAATGCAGTCACGAGAGCGGTCATCAGCACGGGCGCGAGTCGCTCCTTCGAGCCACGCAGGATCATCGCGTGATCGAACGATTCATTCTCAAAGCGCATCAGGTTGATGTAGTGGCTTACTTTTAAGATACCGTTTCGCACCGAGATACCTGCAAGCGTGATGAATCCGATGAGCGCAGCGATCGATAGCGGCTGCCCGGAGAGCCACAGACCGAACACCGCGCCGACTAACGCAAGCGGGATATTCGCCATGATCATCAGCGCAAGCGTCGTACTCCTGTAGCGACTATAGAGCACGACGAACATCAGCGCGAGCGAAACTATCGAGAGCAAACCCACCAAACGAGAGGCTTCCTCTTGCGCTTGGAACTGCCCACCTAGCGTGACGAAGAAACCCTCCGGCAGTTTCGTTTCGGCAACGACTTTGCGAATGTCCGCGATCACGTCCGAGAGCGCACGACCCGACGCATTGCCCGAAATCACGATGCGCCGTTTGCCATCGTCACGGCTGATTTGATTCGGGCCGTCGCTGTCTTCAATCGCCGCAATCTTCGACAGTGGAATACGGCCAGTAGGTGTTTCAATCAGGATTTGACCTAGACCCTCAATCGTTCTCGCACTTTCTGGTACGCGAACGACTAGCGCAAAACGCCGCGAGCCTTCGACGATTTGCCCAATCTTCTGTCCTTCTACAAGGCTTTGCAGTGTCGTCAATACTTGTGGTGCGGGCACACCATACTGTGCGGCAGCGGCGTAGTCGATCCGAATTTTGACTTGCGGCGCGAGCACCTGTTTCTCAACGTTGAGATCGGTGAGCCCCGCAATGCTTGCGAGCTTCGCGCGCAGTGCGTCCGCCTGTCCACGCAGCAAGTCGAGGTCGTCGCCAAACAGCTTGATCGCGATTTGGGAGCGCACGCCGGAGAGCATGTGATCGATTCGGTGTGAAATCGGCTGACCCAGTTCAATTGCGGCGGGGAAGTTCACGAGCTTCGCGCGAATGTCGGCGTTGATTTCCGCCATTGAGCGCGTCAGTTCTCTCGTTGGTTTTAATCCGACATCAAGCTCGCTTACATGAACCCCTTCGGCATGCTCATCGAGTTCGGCGCGGCCACTACGCCGACCCACGTGCACCACTTCCGGTACTTGCTTAATCAGCACTTCGGCTTGGCGCGCGAGACTGGCTGACTCGGAAAGCGTCACGCCCGGATTGAGCCGCATGCCGATAAGCACGGTACCTTCATTGAAGGGCGGTAGAAATGATTTTGCGAAGAATGGCACGGTAACTGCAGCAATCACAACCGCAACGCCACCCGCGACCAACGCTGCGCGGGGATGCCGAAGTACTGGGTTGAGTCCGCGTTCGTAGGCGCGCTTCAACCAAGCAAGGAATCTCGTGTCGCTGTGATCGAGACTCTTTATACCCGGTAGTAAGTAATAAGCGAGCACCGGAGTGATCGTTACCGAAACGAGTAGCGAGGCAAGCGTTGAGACGATGAACGCGATCCCCAGCGGCACGAAGAGTCGCCCCTCCATTCCGGGGAGCGCAAACAAGGGCACAAATACGAGCACGATGATGATCGTGGCATATAGGATCGCAGAGCGAACTTCGATCGATGCGCGAATAACGAGCGGTACCAGCGCTAAGCGTTCTGCTACCGGCTTCAATCGATTTTCTTTGAGCCGTCGCAAGATGTTTTCGACGTCGACGACCGCGTCGTCCACTAATCCACCGATGGCGATTGCAAGACCTCCGAGCGTCATCGTGTTGATCGATAACCCAAAGTACTTGAAGACAAGCGCCGTGATGAGAATCGAGATGGGAATCGCAGTGAGTGCGATCAGCGTCGTGCGCAGCGTGCCGAGGAATACGAAAAGAATGACTGCCACGAAGGCAGACGCGGCGACCAATTTGACGCTTAGGTTGTTAATCGACGATTCGATGAAACTCGCCTGTCGAAACGTCACCTTCGGTGCTTCCATGCCTGTCGGTAGGGATTGCTTCATTTCGATCAAAGCCGCTTCAATGCTGCGGGTCAACCCAATCGTGTCCGCAATCGGCTGTTTTTGAACGCCAAGGATCACGGCGGGTTTACCGTCGTATCCCGCATCGCCGCGCTTAATCGCAGGCGCAAACGTCACGTCCGCGACTTGACGCAACAAAATTGATTGACCTTCTTTCGCAGTAATCGCGAGATTACGAAGATCATCGAGCTTCGACGTGCGTCCTATATTGCGAATCAGATACTCTCGTCCGTTCACTTCAAGAAAGCCGCCGGAGGTGTTTGAAGAGTAGCCCCGCAGCGCGACTTCGAGTTGTTCATGCGTGATGCCAAGTTGAGACAGACGCAGCGTGTTGGGTTGCACTTGATATTGGCGCACCTCGCCGCCAATCGGAATGACTTGTGCCACACCCGGAATCGCCATCAATCGGGGCCGCAGCACCCAATCGGCGTACTCACGCACAGCCATTGGCGAGATTTTCGTGGTGTCGATGGGGATTGCGATTTGCATGATTTCGCCCATGATGGAGCTGATCGGCCCCATGCGCGGCGTGACGCCTGTTGGCAACCCTTCTTCCATTGACGAAAGACGTTCCGACACCATTTGTCGCGCGCGGAATATCTCGGTGCTCCAATCAAACGTGACATAAATGAACGAAAGTCCGGCGCTCGACACCGAGCGAATCGACTCCACGCCCGGTAGCCCATTCATCGTGGTTTCCAGCGGGAACGTGATGAGCTGCTCCACTTCTTCGGCAGCCATGCCGCCCGATTCGGTCATGACGGTGACCGTCGGCTTGTTGAGATCGGGGAAGACATCGACGGGCATTCGCGAAAGCGTGAACGCGCCGTACAGCATCAACACGATACCGGAGACGATCACCAGCATTCGGTTCGCGAGACTGTTTTTAAGTAACCAATTGAACATCAGAAGTACCCCGCGTACCAAACGGCGAAAGCAAAGCCGCTCAGCACCCAAATCGCGACGATCAAAACTAAACCGATGCGACTTTTCGGAAGGCGGACGGTTGCGGACGCGGCCTGTGCTCGCGCGCGCTCGCGTGCCTCTGGAGGAATCATGGCCAGCGTCAGGGCGATCCCGATCGGCACCAATATCAAGTCATCGAGATAACCGAGCACCGGAATGAAGTCCGGGATGAGGTCAATCGGCGATAGTGCGTAACAAAGCACCAGCAGAGCCAACGCTTTCGCGTACCAAGGCGTTTGTGGGTCGCGCACTGCAAAATGCAACGTTAGAAGTTGTTGTTTCAACTGTCGCGCCCAGCCGCGCAGGATTTCAATGATGCGCTTCATACGCTACCTCAACTGGTTGATTAGTGTGGCACCGCTTACGACAACTCGATTTCCCGGCTTCAGTCCGCTGGTGACCGCGACATAAACGCCATCCAATGGCTCTATCGTCACCACCCGTGGCTCGAACTTCTCCGGCGCGCTTTTGACCCACACGATCGATTGGTTCGACGGATTCTTCATGATCGACGAGGCGGCGACTGCTATTCCCGTAAGCTTCGTTTTCGACTGCACGAACACACGCATAGGTTGATTGACAGCAAGCGCGGAGAGCGTGGCGTCGTTCGCTTTGAAAACAAGTGGTAAGGCTTGTTCACGCAGCATTCGCGTGGCACCGACAAATGTGAGCGGCACTTGTTTGTCGCCAATGGCAATTGACGCGCTTGCGATGTCCGCCGCCAGGGAAGGTTCGAAGGTCAACGCCTCGATGCGAAGACGCGTGGGATCAACAATTTCAAACAGCACCTCGCGTGCGTCAACCACTTGACCGCTCGCCACATTCGATTGGGCGATAACGCCTGAAATCGGTGCGATCAATACGTCACGGTTATTAAGCCCAATGCCTAGCGCATTAAGGCGTCCATTGAGACTGCTGATTTCACTTTCCGTTGACTCAATCTCTTTGCGTGGAATCGTGTCGGCGAGTTCTTTTTGTCTTGCGAGTTTTTTTTCAGCGAGCAATTTCGTCGCGCGAAGCTCAGCGATTTGCGCTGCTTGGTTTGAACGCTCAATCTGTCCCGACGACGGTACGACATAGGCGAGCACTTCACCCTTGCGCACAGCTTGTCCGGGATTGGGCAAACCTTTAGGCCCCGCTTCGATGCGGCCCGCGATCATGGGCTGCACTTTTCCACCTGCGTTCGCGTCCATCATGACTTTACCCGCAAGTTCTGTCGTTCGCGAAAGCTCGGCGGCGACCATCGTCGTCGTTCTGACGCTCAATTGGCGTTGCGCAGGTTTTGGGAGAAACACGCTGCCATCGGCCTGTCGTTGTGGGCCATTGGCATTGCCAACAGGTGCGGCGTCGCCGTGGTCGTGACCAGGACCTGCGTGTATGACGGTCGTAAACAGAATCGTCACGGCGATGAACGAGAAGAAGTTTTTCATGCGACGCTCCGATCGCGGAATTCAAGGTGCGATTTTTTGCGACGAACCACAATCAATGTGACTGAAGCTAATGCAACAGTAGCCAATGCCGCGCCAATCCACACTGCGTACTCGCGCCAACCGTGGCTATGCGCGCCGCTTTGCGAAGACGCCGCTTCAGCGCCGTGAACATCAAGATCGGCGGACAAAAGATCGCTGTCTTTGCCAGCCTTGATCGTGAGCGTGATTGGGTAGACCGCGGTCTGTTGGAACGGCTTGCCGTCGAAGTGATATTCACCGAGCGCGGCTTCGAATTTGCCGATGGCTTTGATACTTCCGCTTTCGAGTTCAACGGTTGCATTGAGCACGGGCTCGTTGGTGGCGCTGCGATCGATGAACAACACCAGTTCGTCTTTTCCGAGAACACCCACGGCTTCGAACAAGTCCGACTGCGTGCTGAATCTAGGCAGCGCAGGGCCGGCGGCCGTAGGTGCCGCATCACCGTGATCATGTCCCGGCCCGGCACTGGCGAATTGTGCGAGTACTGCGGTTGTGCAGAGCGTCGCGAAGTAACGAATGAAGGGCTTCATGGAAGGATTCCCAAAGATTGATTGACGCGAGAGATCGCGTGTTTTTGTTCGATGCGCGCGCGTACGAGCGCGAGTGCGGCCGCAGCGCGTTCGCCTTCCGCGCGAAGGCGCGTCGGCAGATCGAGTTCGCCGAGCCGATAGGCTTTTGCGTAGAGCTCGGCCACCTCGGTGGCGAGCCTCGCCCGTTCCGACAAGATGTCGATACGTGCTTCGATGCTGCTGAGAGCCCGCTGCGCGCTGTCGAAATCGGCGCGTAGGTGCTGCACCACGAGCGGCTCACTGGCCTGTGCCTCGATGAGCTCCGCGTTGGCTTGCGCGATCTTCGGCGCTGCGCGTTGTGCACCACCAAACGGAATCGAGATGCCGACGCGTGCCGAGGTTGCGCTCGCACCGTTGTTGGTGCGTTCGTTGGTGAGCGTGAAAGAAAGCGCCGGGGCGCTGTTCGGTACACCGGAGGCTTCGTTGAGCTTTGCTCTCGCTGATGCGCTCGTTGCGCGCACCAGTTGCAATGAAGCGTGATCTTCCCAGTTTGCGCGACGTGCGCTCGTTTCGGCTCTCTGCTCACTGTCTGAAGCCAAAGCGCGTAGCGCGGCATCGCCGATGAGGCTGCGCAGCGTTTGCTTCGAAGCGTCGAATTTGAGTTCCGCCTCGACCAGGTTCGACCGCGCGGCTTGATGTGCTGTTTGCGCTTGCAGCGTGTCTACGCGAGCCGAGTCACCCGCCGCCGTACGGCGCGCGGAGTCGGCAGCGAGTTGCGCGGCGCGCGCGACTTCGTCCGTGACTAAGGCGAGCTCCGCGCTTGCCAGTTGTATTGCCCAGTACGCTTCACGAATTTCACCGGCGAGCTTCAATCGTTGCTGTGCGAGCGTGGCGAGATACACGGCAGATTCACCGCGCACAGCGCTGAGCTGTAGGTTGCGGCGTGAGGCAGTGGCAATCGGCGCACTGATTTCAATTTCGAATTCACGCAGTCCGTCTCGATTGCCGGTGCGCAACCCAGAAGCGATCGTCGGCGTATCGGCAAGCCACGAATCGGCAACGCGTTCGCGCGCTACCTGTTCGCGTTTGCGTTCGTCTTGTGCGATTTGCCACGGCTGAAAGGCAATTGCGATGCGAAACGCGTCAGAGAGTGTCAGCGGTGCGGTCGCAGGTGCCGTTGTCGTTGGTGATTGCGCCCAAGCAAACGGTAACAGCAGCCATGATGCGCTAATGGCCAAGGCTCGTCGAAATAGCGGCGCGGCCCGCCGAGGCCGCACGCAAGCAAAGAAAGACATATTCGGTTCTCCGGATACAAAAGATCGAAGGAAACCGACGAGGTGCGCGTGAACCTGCGTCTACAGCGGCGCTGTAGAGCGGTTCGACGCGATGAAAGAAACCTCGTCAGTACGACGAGGCGATCCACTGAGGACGTTCGGGCCGCGCAGCGGCGCGATCGAGGGAGACTAAATACTCGTCAGCGAAACGAGCCGACGACGGCGCTACAACCTGGGTCGCGGGCGCGCGTTCGAGAAACAGCAACTGTGCGTTGCAAAAGTGCGATGTGCTGCAGTCTTGCGCGCAATCGCTTTCAACCGCAGCAGGCTCATCCGAATCAAGTGTCGTCGAGGCATCGCCGTGTGGGTGCGCGTGCGCGACAAGTGTCGCTGCATGATCATGATGACCGTGCGTTTCTTCGAATGCGGCAAGGCAGGCTTGCAACGGCATCCAAAAGAGCAACAACATCGTCAAAAACTTTCTCACATTTAAATTATTCCACGGTTTTGCCATAGCTTTGATAAGAGTCAACCCGAGCTTTGAAGTTCCTAGCCCATTAACGTTAGTGAGCATGCTCGTGTGCTGTCGCGATTCGTCCTGCGCTCAACTCTCGGCGCGCGTGGCTCAACACTGAAATGGCCGCCTTGATTGCAAGCGTCCCCATCAGTGCCGCAACAATGAAATCGGGCCAGCCGGTTCCGGTACCAAATACGCCGAGCGCCGCGAATAAGACTGCAACGTTGCCGATGGCATCATTGCGTGTGCAAAGCCAAACCGAACGCATATTGGCGTCGCCTTCTCGAAAGCGATAGAGCAGCACCGCCACGCCCAAGTTAGCCGCGAGTGCAACCATACCAATTGCCCCCATTGTCCTCGCTTCGGGCACCACTGAATGCGCAGCACTCCATATTGCGTATCCCATCACGCCCAGACCATAAATTCCCATCGAAATTCCTTTGACATAGGCAACACGTGATCGCCAAATCGTTGCAAGCCCGAGCGCAACAATCGACAGGCCGTAGTTCAGCGCGTCCCCGAAAAAGTCGATCGCATCGGCGAGCAGTGACGCTGATTGTCCATTCAGTCCAGCGACTATCTCGACGAAGAACATCGCCGCGTTGATAATGAGCGCAATCCACAATACGTTTCGATAACGCTTCGAAACTTCGCGAGGATTCGTACTTGAGCAAGCGTGGTCGTTACAGCGTGCAGACATGGCCATGAGGGATGTAGAGTGTCAATGATCGCTATTCAAAACCTTGCACCTAGTAGAAGGTCAAGTGTTTTCTGTGCGAACATGAAAAAAGTGAGGTAAGCCGATGAAAATCAGTGATTTAGCAAAGCAAACTGGGGTTTCGGTCACCACGATTCGCCACTATGAGGCGGAAAAACTGTTGTCTGCGCCAACGCGCGGCGACAACAACTACCGCGCGTATGGTCAATCACACGTATCCGAATTGATCTTCGTGCGTAACTGCCGTGCGCTCAATATGACGTTTGAAGAAATCCGCGTATTGCTGGCGCTCAAAGCGCGACGCGATGTCGATTGCAGCGCAGCGAATTTATTGCTTGCCGAACACATTGAGCACATCGATGCCGAATTGAAAAGACTCAAAAGCGTTCGTACAGAGCTTGTGTCACTACAAGCTCTCTGCACGGAAGCGAGTGCAACTGCAGACTGTGGCATCCTCAAAGGAATCGCGAAGCGTGAGAACTCAGTGGTCGAACAAAGTGATCGCGCGACCCATCGAAATCGGCAAGGTGTTTAAGGGTACCTCCTCTCTTCGTGATGAAAGGTGAGCCGTTGGGTGGACCAAAAGGTCATGCTTTTCTCCTCGACGCAATTCCTTAGCTCACACTTGCACAGGTGTTAGTTCACTGCGCTATTGACGACTCCAAAACGCCCTCATTTCCTTGAACTAGGTAAATTCACGAAACTTTCCACAGCGATTGCGGTCATTCGCTTATGACGCATGCGCGGTTTTTTCGAATTGGATGTAGTATCAGGGGTATGTTTGCTAGGACTCGGCATTGGATTGCGTGTTTACTTTACCTCGCGCTAAGTGCGCAGTCGTTTGCCGTCGCCTCGCTTCGCGTCTGCCACCGAACCGCTGATACGCTCTCTCTTGCGATCGCCGTCGATCATGGCAAGATTACGCGCCACGACCATGACACAGGAGCGAGTCTCCAGCGCGATGGCGATCATCATCAAATTGCGACGCACGATCAACCAAAAGCCGATAGCGACGCGCAAAAGCACGATTCGCAAAAGAAGCAAGATCGCGGCAAGTGTGCCGCGTGTGCCGGATGCTGTCATTTTGCGGCGCTGCCCGTTCACTTCGAGCAAGCGCCGCACTTCGACGGTGCTAGGCACACATTTTTCCCGCTCGACCTGCCCCGCTTTCGTAACGGCGGCAGTGGTCTAGAGCGACCGCCACGAACCTAAGCACCTCGTAAACGACGGTACGTCCGTCGAGGTGTGCGTTCGTGTGTTTCGCGTGTTTGACGCGACGCACCTAAGCACGTCCCCCAATCGACCCTCACCGCTCGCGCGTCACGCGCACGGTGTGCTTAGGATTTCCAATGAAAGTTTTTACGAGTTTATCGTCTCGGCATCGAGACTTCCCGTCGTCTCTTGTTTGTTCAGCGATCGCTACGGGCGTGGTGGCAGCTGTCGCGCTTCTGCTCACTGCGTCCGCTCACGCTCAACAAAGCTCACCCTCGCAAATGGCACCGCAGGGTCAAGCCGCCAACGCTGTAT
>JAAFHR010000011.1 GCA_013298455.1 Betaproteobacteria bacterium
AGCCATCGAATTCGATGCGGTCTGTGCTGAGCGCCACCGCTTCGAGTGTGTGGTTCAGCGGCGCAGCCAGTGTGTTGTCGAGCAATGTGAATCGGCCGCTTGAGAGCGCGATACCGCCAAGCGAGACTCTCTTTGCGGGCGCGGCGTTCGCGGCTTTTGACTGAACAGCCGCGGCGACTGCGCTGCCGCCCGTCGTGACGGTGGCTGCTGCGAATTTCTGCGATAGATCGTACCCCGTGGCGCTCAAATTGCTCACTATCTGCGGTGCGATGATGTCGAGCTTTGGAAGCTCAATGTTTGCAGCGAGCGCGTCAAATCCAAACGCTGGCAAGCGAATTTCTTTGATGCTGAGCCACGGTAGCGCAGCATCGGGCGACGCGTCGCGAAGCGAGAGATCAGTCGCTCTGACTGTCTTTGACGAAATCTGCGCAACGGCGTTTGCGCCGCTCTCAATCGCAACCCCCAGGGCCACATCTATGTTGGCCGACGCGCGCTGTGGCACAGCGAAACTCGTGTCGCGAAAGCTTAGTTTCGCCTTCTCCATCGATACATCGGGCAGGTTGACGCGCCAAGTTTTGAGCGGTGCTGCGGGTGCTGAGTTCGGTGCGGTCGCGCCGCTGCCAACTGATGCAAAGGGCAGCGTGACGTTGCCGCGTTGATCGCGAACGACGTTCGCCTGAACGCCGTTGAGTTGCACGCGCGACACACTAATGATTTGCTCAACGACGTTCACCGCTAAGGTGTCAATCGATGCGCTCGTTAACGCTGCGAATGCCGAAGTGTCGGGCTTTGCAGTGTTCACCGAAATCGATTGCAACGCCGCACTTAGCGGTTCGATCGCGTAAGAAACCAAGGGCGGCGCGGGCGCAACAGCGTTTCGGCGAACCCATGAAAAGCTGATCGGCGAGAGCGCAACGGATTTCATCGTGGCGGTGTCGTCACCCACGGCCGTTTTGCTGCGAATAATTAAATCAGCGATGTCTATGGCGCCACCACCCACGCCCGCGGCCACGAAATCTGTGCCCGCCGCCACGCTGTAATTGGCTCTCAGCGTCGCGAGCCCATCCACCGAAACTGGCAGCGCCACACCCAGCAGCCCGAGCGTTTTGGCGATGGGCAACTTTGACACCAGCAGATCGCCGCTACTATCAATCGGATTGAGCCCCACGCGGCCGCGCCACTGCACACGAGTTTGATCGTTGAGCACGGCGTTCAGCGAATACTCGCCACGATCACGCGGCAAGGTGGAGAGCTTCTCAAGTTTGAGCGACAGTGGCTCGAGCGCAACGCTCCGGCGCGCGGCTGTATTCGCGCCGTCGGTAGCTCGATCATCCGTCAATCGAATCGCTGCATCAATGATCTCAACATTGCCCAAGAGCATGCGTGGCACGCCTGCGTCGGGATTCGCGGGTTCGGTTGATTTGGGTAACGCGTCTAAAAAACGTGACCAATCGAGCGATCCGTCTTTGTTAATGTGTGCGTTGATTTGCGGTTTACGAAGCGTCAATCGGTGCGTGGTGAACGCCCAATTGCGAATGCTTGACCACGCGCCATCAATTTCTAGCGCATCGAATCGAGCCAGAGTGCGAGCACCGTCGGCGAGCGACACTTCACTGAGCTTTAAATCCAAAGTGAACGGATTGAACGACGCAGCAGCCACTTTGAGCTCGCGCCCGGTTTTTTCCTTCACCCATTTCGGCGCGAACGAAGTTGCAGCGTAGGGCACGCCAAAGTGAAATAACGCGGCGAGCAGACCGAACAGACACACGATCACAATCACCGTGTTGCGTATCGTTCGAAACCAATTGCGACGAGGCGCAGCGCCGCGTGCAACGGTATCAGTCGGCAGGGGCAACGGAGCTACTTCGTCTGTCATGCCCTGATTTTCGCGCATTGCGATTCGACTCTTTGATGTGGGAGCGGTTCCACCGCAATTCGAACCACGAAGAAACACGGTCAGGGCGGCGGTATCGCGTCCTACATTGGGTTGGCGTTCAATACGCCGCAGGCCCCATCTTGGCGCGCAGCCATTCGTGGAAATGCTGCATACCGTCTTCCATCGGGCTTTGATACGGGCCGACCTCTATCTTGCCTTGCTCGAACAGCGCGCGTCGACCGGCGTCCATACGAACGGCGATTTCGTCGTCTTCGGCACAGGTTTCGAAGTACGCTGCTTGTTGCGCGGCGATGAATTCGGGCTCAAAGAGCGCGACTTCTTCGGCGTAATAGAACTCCACAACATTCACCGTTTTATCGACAGATTTTGGCCACAGCGACGACACGACCAAGGTGTGCGGATACCACTCCACAGTCACGTTGGGGTAATAGGTCAGCCAAATCGCGCCGTGCGGTGGCGCAATGCCGTTGTTGAACTTCATCACGGCATCGTGCCAGCGCTGATACACCGCCGAACCGGGCTTATCAAAGCCGCGCGACAAACCCACGGTTTGCACCGAGAATTCCTTGCCGAATTCCCACGTTAAATCATCGCAAGTGACAAATTGCCCGAGCCCCGGATGAAACGGGCCGACGTGGTAGTCCTCCAGGTAGACCTCAATAAAGGTCTTCCAGTTGTAATTGCATTCGTGAACGACGGATTTGTTAAACACGTAACCGTCAAACGACAAGGTTCGCCGCGTTTGCGCGGAGAGCGACGCCAAATCCACGACCGGGTCGCGGGCGCCGTCGAAGAGCAAACCATTCCACGATTTGAGCCCGCGATTTTCGAGCGAGAGCGCGGGATTGCACGGAAAATGCGGCGCGCCGATCAATTGGCCTTCGCCTGAATACGTCCAGCGATGCAGCGGACACACGACGTTGCCGCCATTGGCTTTGAGCGAGCCCGCACCATCGAGCATCAGTGCTTGGCGATGTCGGCATACGTTCGAGATCAAATTGATGCCGCGCTCGGTGTGGGTGAGCGCTTTGGCGTTGCTGCGCGTAGCGAGCACGGCGTAATCGGAAACGTTTGGCACCATCAGCGAGTGGCCCGCGTAGTTTGCGCCGTGAGCGAACAGCAGGTCACGTTCGCGAGCTAACAAAGCATCGTCGAAGTAAGCCGAAGGCGGAAGCTGTGAGACCGGCGCAGACAGCTCTGCGGCGGATAAGAGGCGAGTCATCGTCTCCCTTTCCAGTACAAAAAGTTAACCCAACACAAACCAGGTGCAATTACGGAGATGCACCCAACCCTTGCTAAGTCAACCTCTGCCCGGACGTCCTACGCTCATCTGTGTGGCCACATCGAGCGCTGCTGGCGGGAGGCTGCGTCGTCAAACATTTCTATTATTCCACGACTGAGCGCCGGGGGCTTGATCGCGCGCTCTAATCGAAAAATCGCGGCGCAACTCGCAAAACGAAGACCTCTGCACAATTACCTTATCCGTCATTCCCGCGAAGGCGGGAATCCATGGTCGCTGAAGAGTCATGCTCCAAGTGATTGATTTTGCTCAACTCACCATAGATTCCCGCCTGCGCGGGAATGACGAGTCTGGGGGATGTGCGCTCAGTTGGCAGTTGTGCAGAGGTCTCAAACTCGTGAAGCCGCTTCCACTCGCATTTCCGTCATGCGCCGAGTAGAAAATGAGCGATTGTGGTCGAACGGCTTTTCCTCTCAATGACCTATTAATTGAGGCGTTTGACGGGTTTACTTCTATTTTCGAAAACTAGCAAAATCTTCACTTAGGCCACAATCAATAAAGCATTTAGACGATAAGCTTTATCCCGCAAACACAATTCCAGCGGCCATCATCTCGCGCGCGGCGGCGTCGCTGTAGCCCAGTGATGTCAAGAGCGCTGCGGTGTCGGCGCCCAATTGCGGCGGATCGTTTCGAAGCGGCATGCGCTGGCCATCAAGCTGAAACGGCAACAGCGGCACGCGGGTTTCGCGGCCATCGGGCAGCGTGGTCGGCACCAAGCCGCCAGACTCATTCAAATGCACATCATCAAAGAGTTCATGCGGCTTGTTGATCGGCGCGTAGGGCAAGCCGTTATCTTCGAAAATTTTTGTGAGTTCAGCGGCACTAAACGCAGCGAGACGACGGCGCAATTCGGGCAGCAGCCATGCACGAACGGTGACGCGATCATTGTTAAGTTTGAGCCTTGGATCGGTAAACAAATCGCTGTAAGCAAACGCTTCACAAAAAATCTTCCACTGCGAATCGCTCACCGCTGAGAGGAAAATCTGCTCGCCGTCTTTTACGGTAAACACATCGTAAATGCCCCAGGCGCTGATGCGATTGGGCATGGGATCGGCGGCCTTGCCCGTCACCGCAAACTGCATCATGTGTTGCGCGACAAGCCAAATATTGTTTTCATAAAGCGCAGATTCAACGAGCTGCCCTTGCCCCGTTTCGCGGCGCTGCATCAGCGCAGCGAGCGTGCCAATCGCCCCAAACATCCCACCCATGATGTCGTTCACGCTCGAGCCCGCACGAAGCGGTTGCCCCACGGGGCCGGTCATGTAAGCGAGGCCGCCCATCATCTGAACGACCTCATCGAGCGCCGTGCGATTTTCGTAAGGGCCGGGCAGAAAGCCTTTGAGCGCCACGTAAATAATCGTGTCGTTTAATCGCTTGACTGAGGCGTAATCCAAGCCCTGCGCCGCCATCGTTTCTGGGCGGAAGTTGTGCGCCATCACGTCGGCCGTGGCAAGCAATTTGTAGATGATTTCGCGACCTGCGTCGGTTTGTAAATCAATCGAGAGGCTCCGCTTGTTGCGATTAAACAGCGGATAAAAACCTGCACCCGAACCGAGCAAACGGCGCGTATTGTCGCCCTTGATAGGCTCCACTTTGATGACCTCTGCGCCCAAATCCGCAAGCACTAAGCCGTGCGTTGGGCCCATCACCATGTGGGTAAATTCGACGACGCGGATGCCAGTAAGCGGGAGTGATTGTGGGCTATTCATGGGTATGAACCAAGCGAAAATTTATTGAGAACCGACCGATTGAAGCGCTCTCATCCTGAGCGAGCGCGAAGGATCAGGTTGCTGATAAACCAATGATTGAAACAACTGCATCGTGGCGCGTCTTGATCCCTCGTTGGCACTCAGGATGACAGCGTCAATGCCACCTATGCGATTCGCTTCAAATCCGTGCGAAACCGCGCAGCATTGGCAACGTAGTGTTCAGCGCTGCCCTTGAGCCGCGCGATTTGCTCCGCTGACAACTCCTTCACGGCCTTCGCAGGCGAACCAATAATCATCGAACCATCGGGAAACGATTTCCCCTCGGTCACCAACGCGCCCGCACCAACGAGGCAGCCTTTGCCGATCACCGCGCCATTGAGCACTACCGCGCCAATGCCGATGAGCGACCCGTCGCCAATGGTGCAGCCATGCAACATCACTTGATGACCCACGGTGACATTCGCGCCCACGGTGAGCGGCATGCCTTCATCGGCGTGCAGCACGGAGTTGTCTTGGATGTTTGAGTTTTCACCCACGGTGATCGTTGAAGTGTCACCCCGCAGTACAGCCCCGAACCAAATGCTCACGTTATTGGCGAGCGTGACGTTGCCCATCACATCGGCTGAATCGGCGATCCATGCGGTGGATGAGATTGTGGGGGATATGCTTTCGAGCGAGTAAATTGCCATAAAAATTCCGTTGTGTTGCGTACAGCTAGCGTCAAAAGCGCACTGTCATCCTGAGCAGCGCGAAGGATCAGCAGGAGTAACAGCTCCGCCGCTATGACCGAGAGCGTTTGCCACCTGATGTTTCGCTCTGCTCAACATGACCATTTGCGGTTTAGTTTCCGATCTGGCGCTTACTTCGCCAAGCCCAGCAATTTCGCGGCCTCGGTGTAGGCTCGTTTACGCTCATCCATAAACGCCGCGACACGATCGAGCGGCACATCGATCCATTCAAAGCCGCCGTCAGCCATTTGCTTTTTCATGTCAGGATCGGCGTTGATCTTGGCGAACAAATCGCTGATCTGTTTTTTGATGGCGTCGGGCGTTGCTTTTGGTACGGCTACACCGCGATAGGCGCCGTCGACCCAATTGAAGCCCGCTTCTTTGAATGTGGGTGCGTTCGGAAACAAGGGATGGCGCTTTTCTGTGGCCACAGCGAGCACGCGAACTTTTTCCTTTTGCGCAATTGCAAACGTGGTGTAGCTCATCGCTGCGTCGACATGCTTACCCAAAATTGCAGTCGCCATATCGGCGGTACCTTTGAACGGCACATAGGTAAATTTCACGCCCGCCAAGCTCTCAAATCGCACCGCCGCCGCGTGGTTAGCCGAATTGAGCGCACTGCCACCCACATTGAGTTTTCCTGGATTGGCTTTGGCGTCGGCAATCAAATCGGCGAGTGTTTTGTATTTGCTGTCACCCGGCACCACAATCGCGTCGGGCGTAAAGTGAAACCAGTACACGCTTGCGATGTCATCCGTTTTGAACTGAACATTGCCCTCCATCGGCTGCAACACCAGATGCGGCAAATTCACGCCCGCCACCGTGTAGCCGTCCGCTGGTTCGCGATTGATGGTGTTCCACACAAGCGCACCGCCCGCCCCGGCTTTGTTTTGCACAATGAAATCTTTGCCCGTGAGCTTTCGAGCGATGATGCCCTGCTGACGCGCCGCCACATCGGATTCACCACCAGCGGTGAACGGAATGATGTAGTTGATATTTTTGTCGGGGAATTGAGCGAACGCGGTGAGCGATGTGATCGCCGCGAACGCTACGATGAATTTGCGCATGGTTGCCTCCTGTCTATCAGGTCACAGAATAACGCAACTGGCTCTCGGACGGACGACGGCGGACCAGTGCGGCGGCGCGGGTTGCCCCTAGACGATGCTCGCATCAGCGTGCAACTGCTGCTTGACGCAATGCGTCAACGGCCAAGTCATTCAAGCTGACGCCAGCAAGTTCCGCCGCATTGATCGCTCTCGCGCGAACCTCCGCAGAGACGCGCAGCATCAAGCCTCCACGCCACTCATTGCATTCAATGCCTGGCCGCATTGAACAACTCGATTTTTCACCTCGATTGCGCCAGCCAACGCACTAGTAAAACTTCTGCGGGCAAACTTCTTTGCTCCGTATTCGAAGTCTCGAACAAAGAGTTCTGCGTTCCCTGAATCGGCCTGCACTTTGAACACCTGGCCTACGAGATATCTGTGTTTGGCTGTATTGACGAAGGAAGCAACATAAGCGTACTCGTCGTCTTTCAGCAACTCCTCTAGCAATGACTTCAGTTTGCTAGCGGGGATTTCTTTCGCGACCGTATTCAGATTGCATTCTTTGACCGTGAGGACACCGTTCAGAAGAAGGCAGTTTACAAGTTGCGCAAAGACCTCGTATAGAGATCGAACCGCATGAAGACAAGCGAGCATATTCGCTTCACTTACAAGCATCGCTCTGTCAAATTCCGCCTGGCGAGAGGAAACACCAAGTGCGTATTGCACATTCGTGAGAGCGAATTCAGTGTGGTTTTCAATGATTCCGCTCATCGCGTCGCGCGCGGTTTTCATGTGGTGAACAAACAGGCCATCGTATCTACCCAATGAGTCGAGCGTCTCCCGCTCCCTGCTGGTGACGCCATACCTCTTGTCAATGAAGTCACGGAGCTCATTGAGTTTCCACGAATCTTTCATTGCTGATTCTTTCTCGTCGAGGTGGATCCTAGTTCACGCCGGGATTACGCGTTTCCGTGCGCCGAACTTTGCCAAATGCGTCACTTCGCCAGCGCCTTCATAGCATCCGTCAATCCCTGCACCGTCGTTGGATACATCCGATCATTCATGAGCTTTTTGATGATGTCGGTGGAGTAGGTGTATTCCCACGCGCGGGGTGGCATGGGGTTGAGCCAGGCGACGCGCTTGAAGTGGTTGGTGACGCGCTGCAGCCATGCCTTTCCGGTTTCGGAATTGGTGTATTCGACGCTGCCGCCTTCCATTTCGATTTCGTACGGACTCATTGCGGCGTCGCCCACAAAAATTACTCGGTAATCGGGGCCGTACTTGTGCAGCAAATCCATGGTGAGCGTGCGCTCGGTGCTGCGGCGACGATTGGTTTTCCATACGAAGTCGTAAAGGCAGTTGTGGAAGTAGAAATGTTCTAAGCGCTTGAATTCAGATTTCGCGGCAGAGAAAAGTGCTTCGACTTGTTCGATGTGATCGTCCATCGATCCACCGATGTCTAAGAGCAACAAAACCTTCACCGCGTTGCGTCGCTCAGGGCGCATTTGGATCGAGAGCATGCCCGCGTTTTTGCCCGTTTCTTCGAGCGTGTGTGGCAGATCGAGCTCGTCGACCGCGCCTTCGCGAGCGAAGCGCCGTAAACGACGGAGCGCGACTTTTACGTTTCGGATATTGAAATCAACGTTGTCATCGTAATCACGAAATTGCCGCTCGTCCCACACCTTCACCGCACTGCGATTTCGGCTTTTGTCTTGCCCGATGCGAATGCCCGCCGGGTTGTCACCATACGCACCAAAGGGCGAGGTCCCGCCGGTGCCGATCCATTTGTTACCGCCTTGGTGGCGCTCTTGTTGCTCTTCAAGACGTTTCTTCAACGTCTCCATCAGCTCATTCCAGTCCATCGCTTTGAGCTTTTCGCGCTCCTCAGCGGTGAGCGTTTTCTCAAGGATTTTTTTGAGCCACTCGTCCGGAATCGCTGTCTTTAGATCAACCAGCTCAGAGACGCCTTTGAAGTATTCCGCGAACGCAAAATCGTAGCGATCAAACTTGCTCTCGTCCTTAACAAGCGTGGCTTTCGAGAGATAGTAAAAATCATCAATGGAGGGCGAAATCACGTCCTGTTTCAACGCTTCGAGCAGCGTCAGAAACTCGCGCGTGCTGGGCTTTAGGCCACGATGTCGGAGGTGGTAGAAAAAGTCGAGGAGCATGAATGGATTTTGACAGAACGGAGAAGCACTTTTTCTAAGGGGCCTGCGCTGCGGCGTTGTCATCCTGAGCGCAGCGAAGGATCGGGTCGTTTTCCACTTCACTCGTTGTGTGCAGACGCTGGCGTGCTGCCAGCTGATCCTTCGCTCGCGCTCAGGATGACAGTGCTCTTTCGGGGTGCCCACCCTACAGGCGAAGCTCCATGAGCATCTCGCCATCATCAATCTTGCCCGTGTCGCGAAAGCCCAGTTTTTCGTAAAACGGTTTCGCGCTACCGGTCTCCATCACGTAAGAGAGCGTGACTGTTTTGATGCCCGGCATCCCGCGCGCCTTATCGATCACGGCTCGTAGCGCTTGCTCGCCGTAGCCTTTGCCTTGGTGGGCGAAATCGATCATCAAACGCCAGACGTAGAGCGAATCGATAGCTTCGTTTTTTGCTTTGGCCGCTACAATGTTCAGCGTTGGATCGAAGAGCATGATGAAACCAACGGGCGTGTCGTCAACGTAAATGCCACGTGCCCAAGCGTTGTTGCTCAGGAAGGATTGCGCGACGGACACGGCGTTGGGCGCGACCATTTTCGAGCCGATCACGCCGGGGTTTAAGCGGTGAAGCGCGATGATGTTGTCCGCATGTACTTCAACAAACCGGATGGGCTTCGCAACGTTTGGAGCTTCGAATCCGCCACTCGTGAGCCGCGCCTCGAGCTTCGCTTTCGCTGCGGGCCATTCGCTTGCGAGCATCGAATAGATCACGGTGTCACGAACGGTGCTGTCGCGACGCGGAGCGTGATGGCGAATCACACCATCGCGTTTTGCGCCGAGTTTTTCGATGGCGCGTTGTGAAGCGTAGTTGAAGTTGTCGGTGCGCCAACCGACTACAGGCGCTTGCAAGGTTTCGAAAGCGCGCTGCATCAGCATGAGCTTACACGTCGTGTTGACGTTCGAACGCTGCGCGCTCTTTCGATACCAGGTGTAGCCGATTTCCACGCGCTTAATCGCTGGAACGATGTCGTGATAACTCGTTGAACCGAGCACCTTGCCGGTGGCAATATCGATCACTGCATGAGCGAGCCGATGCCCCTCAGCGCGGCCTTTGAGCGCGGCTTCGATGTAGGCGCGTGTGCTTTCTGGCTCAGGCACCGAGGTCACCCAGAGCTTCCACAATTCACCATCGGCAGCGGCTTCGCGTAAACCGGCTTCGTGCGACAGATTGAGTGGCTCTAAGCGGATGCCGTCTCGCTCCAAAACAGCCTCGGGTGGCCATACTCCGTTAGTCATATTTCCTCGCGTCATCAATCACCTTGCCATCGTTGGCCAAACTACCCACCGCGGCAAAAACTATGTCGCCACCGAGCTTCGTGATGTCGCGGAGCACACCGGAAATTTGTTGCTTCAACACATCGTCGTGTGTAGCGCTTTCAACATGCAAAGCCATCGCATCTTTTTGATCGGGGTTGGTGACGACCAAACGCACGCGCCCCAACTGTGGAAAGCGCTTGGCGACCGCATCGATTTGCGAAGGATGCACAAACATACCTTTGACCTTCGCTGTTTGATCCGCGCGGCCCATCCAGCCTTTAATGCGTAAATTGGTGCGCCCCGTGGGGCAGGTGCCGGGCAACACAGCAGAGAGATCGCCCGTGCCGAAACGAATGAGCGGGTAATCAGGGTTGAAAGTTGTGACGACGACCTCGCCCACGTCGCCATCGGGCAACACCTCGCCCGTACCGGGGCGCACGATTTCAAGAATGATGTCTTCATCAACGATCATGCCTTGCACGTTGCCGTTGGCGTCCGGTGCCTCGTAGGCAATCAAGCCGAGCTCAGCGGTGGCGTAGGTTTGCGTGGCCAGAATGCCGCGCGCTTTGAGCGACTCTCGGAGTTGCGGTGGGAAGTATTCGCCCGAGACCGATGCTTTTTTGAGTGAGGTAATCGGCGCGCCCAGCTCGTCAGCCTTTTCAAGCAGGATGCGTAAAAACGAGGGCGTTCCGGTGTAGGCATTCGGTTGCAAATCATGCATTGCAGCGATCTGCTGTTCGGTTTGTCCCACGCCTGCGGGAAACACGGTGCAACCCAGTGCAGTCGCACCTTCGTCCATGATCCAGCCGCCGGGGGTCATGTGATAGCTGAAGGTGTTGTGCACCAAATCGCCAGCACGAAATCCGGCGGCGTAAAGCGCGCGGGCTGTGCGCTCATAGCCCAGCGGTGAATCACCTTCGGGTTCGTAGATGGGGCCGGGCGAGGCAAACACTTTTGTCGCGCGGCGCGATGCACTGCCCCATCCCGCAGCAGCGTACCCACCGAACGGGCGAGCAGCTTTTTGTCGCTCTAGCAGTTCGCTTTTTCGCAACACGGGCAGCGTGGCGAGCGCAGCGCGCGAGGTGATGGTGGTCGCGTTGACATCGGAGAGTAGCGCTGCGAACGCTGGGGCGTTTTGTTTAGCGTGAGCGATCTGCGCGGGAAGCCTCGAAAAAAGGTCTTGATCGCGCTCAGCAGCGGTACGCTTTTCTTTGGGGTCGGGGAAGTGGCTTAGGGACATGCGATGCTTTCTTGGCCGTTTTGCGGAGTTGTGGCTTGAACGCGGCAAAATGAGTGTTTGCTGTTGAGGTTGCGGTTGGTCGCCCGGCCCTTTGATGCGTTGCCAACGCTGGCGCGAATCGACCAACCCTTCGACAGGCTCAGGGCGAACGGGTCGGGCGAATACGCTCAATGGTACTTAAATCATCACTCTTGAATGCCGATTTTGATTGAAACTCTGCGCACTGCGTTTGCTGGACACTTATTCACCGACGACGCTGACAAAGCGCCCTTTCTCATCGACTGGCGCGGCAAGTGGACTGGCAAGGCACTGGCTGTCGTTCAGCCTGACAGCACGGAAGATGTAGCCGCAGTCGTGCGCTGGTGCGTTGCAAACGATGCGTCGGTAGTACCGCAGGGCGGCAACACGGGGATGTCGGGCGCGGCGACGCCCGATGAAAGTGGGCGCGCTGTTGTGATCTCCTTGGCTCGAATGAATCGAATTCGCGATGTCGACGCGATCAACAACACGATGACGGTCGATGCGGGTTGCGTGTTGCAAACCATTCAAGAGGAAGCCGCGCGACGGGATCGGCTGTTTCCATTGAGCCTGTCCGCTGAGGGTTCTTGCATGATTGGCGGCAATTTATCGACCAATGCGGGTGGCGTCGGCGTGCTTCGCTACGGCAATGCGCGGGAGCTTTGTCTCGGGCTCGAAGTGGTGACTGCCGACGGTGAAATTTGGCATGGCTTGCGTGGCTTGCGCAAAGACAATTCAGGCTACGACTTGCGGGATTTGTTCATTGGTGCTGAGGGGACGTTGGGGATCATCACAGCCGCCACGTTGAAGCTTTTTCCGCTGCCCCGTGCCCGACTGTGCGCGTGGGCAACGGTCGCGACTGTGGATGACGCGCTCAGCGTTTTGGCCTTGGCGCAGAAAAAGGTGGGCGCACGGTTGACCGCGTTTGAGCTGATGTCGAATGACTGCGTTGATTTGTTGTTGGAGCAGTTTCCGCAACTTCGCTGGCCGACGAGCGAGCGAAGTGCGTGGTACGTGTTGATCGAAATTTCCGATCCCGACAGCGATGTCAACGCCAACGCCGCGCTCGAATCAATTCTCGAAATGGCGCTAGAAAGCGAACTAGTTTCCGACGCGGCCGTCGCCACCAACCTAGCACAAGCCCGCGAATTCTGGGCGCTGCGGGAAAACATGGGTGAAGCGCAGGTCAAAGCTGGCAAGAACATCAAACACGACATTTCGGTGCCGATTTCAAAGTTTCCCAGCTTCATCAAAACCACCAATCGGCACATCGAATCGCAATTCTCCGACGCACGAATGATCGTGTTTGGGCATCTGGGCGATGGCAATTTGCACTACAACGTGTCACCAAAAACTGGCGCAAAGGGCGAGCGATTCACCGAGATTGAACCGCTGGTGAATCGAATCGTTCACGATGCAGTGATCGCTTGCGAAGGCTCAATTTCAGCAGAGCACGGCCTGGGCGTTTTACGCCGCAACGAAGCGCTCCGGTACAAAAGCGATGTCGAGATGAAGATGCAGCGAGCGATCAAACAAGCGCTCGATCCGCGTGGCATCATGAATCCTGGGAAAGGGATGGGTGCGGTGTAAAACTGAGGCAATAGGTGGCGCGCACACGTGCCACGCTCTGGGACTAGCGCTGAACGTTCGCTTCATACTTAACTGCTGACGCGATCAAACTGAACTTCGAGCGCCCAGCCCCGCTAGAAACTATCTGCTGCTCGCTAGCGCTCGCGCCGCATCGATCGCGCCGTAGGTCAAGATCGCGCTTGCGCCCGCCCGGCGAAACGCGATGAGCGCTTCCATCAAACACTTGTCGTAATCAAGCCAACCGTTGGCTGCGGCGGCTTTGAGCATCGCGTATTCGCCGCTCACTTGATAAACGGCGACAGGCATTTTGAATTCGTTTCTGACGCGGGCGAGGATGTCAAGGTAGGGCATACCGGGCTTCACCATGAGCATGTCGGCACCTTCGGCCACATCGAGTGCGCATTCACGAATCGCTTCATCGCTGTTGGCGACATCAAGCTGATACGTTTCTTTGCTGCTCTTGCCCAAATTGGCAGACGATCCCACGGCATCTCGAAACGGGCCGTAAAAACAGCTGGCGAACTTTGCGCTGTAGGCCAGAATTTTGGTTTGAAAGAAACCGGCGTCATCAAGCGCCGCGCGAACCGCACCGATACGCCCGTCCATCATGTCGCTGGGTGCGACAAAATCAGCGCCCGCTGCAGCGTGGCTCAGAGCTTGTTTAATGAGCACATCAACGGTTTCATCGTTCATCACGTAGCGAGCCGGATCGCGCTCATCGATCAAACCGTCTTGGCCGTGCGATGTATACGGATCGAGCGCGACGTCTGTGATGATCGCGATATTGGGCGCCGCGGACTTAAGTGCTTTCACCGCGCGTGGAATCAAGCCTGTGGTGCTGTACGCTTCTTCGGCGAGCGGCGTTTTCGCGGTCTCGATCACGGGAAACAATGCAATGCCAAACACGCCAAACTTCGCCGCCTCGGTCGCGCGTTCAATCAGCAAATCGATACTCATCCGCTCGACGCCGGGCATCGATGCGATGGCCTGGATACGCCGTTCACCTTCAATCACGAACACTGGCCAAATCAGATTCGCCGCCGAGAGCGAATGCTCGCGCATCATGTTTCGGGTGAAAGCATCGCGACGCATGCGCCGCATCCGAATCGTTGGGTAGCCGGGTGTGTTCATGACCGTATTGTATTTCTCAACGATGCGCTAGTTCAGCCAGCGACGGCCCGTTTGCATGGCCTGCAGCCCATCGAACGTGGGCGTGGGAGCCACGCAAAGAATACGCTGCAAAAGATGCGCAGTGGTGAGTGCATCGGCCACCGCACGATGTTGCTTTCGAATGGGAAGCTCTAGCGCCGCGCTCCACTCTGCTAAATTTTTTGCCGGCAATTTCGGAAACACTAACGGCGCGATCACGGCCAGATCGAGATAGCGCTTGCCAAACGACTTGCTTTGCTGCGGATCGTCGTTGGCGCGAAACGCGCGCTGCAGAAACGCAATGTCGAAGGGTGTGTAAAAACCAACGAGCGGTGCGTTTTGCATCCACTCGACAAGCGAATCCAGCGCGCTGTTGATGGCAGATCCAGCGTGCTGCTCGCTCGCGCTAACGCCGTGAATGACACGATTGGCGGCGCTCACATTGCCTGAATCCGCGATGATTCGAGCAAACGAATCACTCAGTGAAATCGCGCCATTGACCACGGCTACCGCGCCGATTTCGACGATCCGATCGCGCTGTGGATCAAGCCCCGTGGTTTCTAGATCGAGCACCACCCAGCGCTCGGTCAGCGGGAAGTCTGGTGCGAGATCTTTTGCGGCGCGCCGCTTTAACCAATCAAACATCACGGGTAATCAGCCGCCACGCGCTGCTGCAGCTTACGCGCTTGTCGGAAACATTCCTTCAAAATGCGTGCGTCCATCGGTGAAAGTGAATCGATCGCCACCGCGTTCGGGAGGTCGGGAAACTCGGCGCGCTCCTGCGCTCGCAGGCGAACACTTTGTAGGAAACCAAAGGCGTCTTTCCATTCAGACAGCTCGTTCGGCTGCACTTTGCCAAGCGCGGCGACCGCTTGCAGCCGTTCAATGGTGTTAGTGGCGCTCACGCTGTGGGCAAGCGCCAAAACGCGTGCGGCATCCACAAACGGACGCACACCGAAGCGCTTTAAATCAATGACCTGCCGCCCTTTGATTTCGGCGGTGGCGCTCAAATTGCCGAGCCAATTCAGCGGCGGCTCGACCGAAAGTACGTTGTCGGAGAGTTGCTTCAAGAAGCGTTGATTTTCACTCGCTTGTCGCAACACTTGCGCCTGCAGGGTGTGCGCCATCGATACATCACCCCAGAGCGCCCGCAGGTCAAAGAAAATATTGGCTTGCAGCAAGCTTTCAGGGTCGCCGCGTTCGATCCATTCGGCAAATCGAGCACACCAATCTTCGACAGAGAGCACCAGTGCGGGGTTACTGGCCATGATTTTGCCCTTGCAGAGCGGAAAGCCGCACTGATCGAGCGCGGCGTTCACTTCTTTGGCTAAGTCGAGCGCTCGGAGTTGGCTCACACCAGGCGCCAAAATCAGTGCATTGTCTTGATCGGTGCTGATGGTTTGTTCGTGTCGGCCTTCGCTGCCCAGCGCAATCCAACAGACTTCGCCAGCGCTCACGCCATGCGTAGGTGCAATCAGATCAATCACACGGCGCACGAGCTGATCGTTGAGTCGGCTCACAAAGCGCGTCATCGTTAAGGCTTCAACGCCCTGCGCGATCAGGTTTCGAGCAAGTTGACGCGCGTCGGTCGCGCAAACGGCGAGCTGCGCAATAGAGTTGGAGCGATTGATCGCGCCGCTCACGCCTGTGAGTGTGTGCCGTTGCAGCGCAAACAAATCGCGCTCCGAAACGATGCCAGCAAGTGCGCCTATCTGATCGACGACCACGACATGACGAAAGCCGCGCTCGGCCATCAAAAGCGCTGCGTCCACCGAACTCGCGTGCATCGGCAGTGTGGCAACAGGCTTTGTGGCGATGGTCGCAATCGCATCATCGGGTGAACGACCGGCGAGCACCACACGCGGCACGATATCGCGTTCGGTCACGATGCCGATCGGATGTTGAGCATCGTCAACGATCACCAGTGAGCCCACTGCATGCTGTTGCATCAATGCAAGCGAATCTCGAATCGATTGCCCCGCGCGGGTTGAGACCGCAGCGCGGCGAATGAGTGATTGCAAGGTGCGCGGCAGTTGTTGCTCGCGACCGCCCTCAACGGCGTAGCTCTCTTGCAGTGCCTTTCGCGACCTCTCCAACAAAAACGTTAGCCGCCGCGCACAAAAGTCCGCCAGCACCGAGGATTTTTGTGCGCCACGTCGAAAGTCGTCGGCGGGAATTCGCAGCGCAAAGATCTCCGTTTCGCAAAAGAATCGACTCACCACCGCGCGCTCAGTCATCAACGCACCAATCGGAAACATTTCTCCGGCGGTGAGTTCGAGTGCGCCAACCGCGACATCTGCAGGGCGCTCGCCACGCACTCGGCCCTGCAAAACGATCCAGCACTCCGCCGCGATTTTGCCCGCCTCAATGAGTGTCTCGCCCGCCGGGTGATAGGTGACCAGGGCGTTGCTTAGCAGCGCACCGAGCTCGCTCGAGCTCATTTCCGAAAACGGATGATGCGCTGCAAGCGCCTCTAAATAGGGCTGAGCGGCGGGCGCGGCCTTCATCTCGCGTTTAGGCGTTGCCCGCCTTAAGCGTTTTGCTGATCAGTTCGCTCACGTTGGGTGAAAGCGATTTGACGTCGAGGATGCGAACGAGCGCCGCATGCTGTTGAGCGCGGGCGATCGGTTCAAACTTGTGCCAGCGCGAAAACGCTCCGCAGAAGCGCGAGGCGAGCGACGGATTTTGCTGATCGTAGTGAATGACTTGTGTGGCGATAAAGTCGTAGCCCGAGCCGTCGGCGGCGTGGAGTCCCAACCAGTTTTGCTCGCAGAACACCTGCACGACCGAGCGCACGCGGTTTGGATTCTTAGCATCGAATTTGGGATGCGCGAGTAGCGTTTCCGCCCACTGCGACGCTCGGTCACGACGGGCGCTCGATTCCAGCAAAAACCAACGATTGAGCATCGTTAAATCGTTCTGCCAGCGGTCATGAAACGATTGATACATCGTGGTTCGCGCTGGACAAAACTGATCGCGAAGCGCGGTCATTGCGCCGATGGCATCCGTCAAATTGTTCGCAGCTTGACGGATGCCATC
>JAAFHR010000110.1 GCA_013298455.1 Betaproteobacteria bacterium
GGAGCTGCCAAGTCAATTTATGGAGAACTACTGCTGGGAATGGGATGTGCTCTCGCACATGACGCAGCATGTCGACACCGGTGAGGCGCTGCCCCGAGAGCTTTTTGACAAGATGATCGCCGCGAAGAATTTCCAAGCGGGCATGGGCACTGTGCGACAGATGGAGTTTTCGCTCTTCGATATGCGCCTTCATCACGAAGCGCCGCGTGACCGAAATGGCCTGCTCAAGCTCCTCTCCGACGTGCGCGGCGAAGTGTCAGTCGTTCAGCCACCGGCCTACAACCGCATGCCGTTTGCGTTTAACCACATTTTTGGCGGCGGCTACGCGGCGGGTTACTACAGCTACAAATGGGCCGAGGTGCTCTCAGCCGATGCGTTTAGCCGTTTCGAGGAAGAGGGCGTGCTCTCACCCAAAGCGGGCGCGGCGTTTCGGAAAGAAGTGTTGGGGCGTGGCGGCAGCCGCGACGCCATGACAAATTTCGTGGCATTTCGGGGTCGCCCCCCAACCGTTGACGCCCTTTTGCGGCACAATGGGATGGTCGGGCAGTAAGAACCGAACGCAGCACAAACAATCAATGGACAGACCGGAAGTACACATAGGATGACTGGCATGAAGAATGGGCTTCTTTCACTGACACTGCTCACTGCCCTCTTGGCGGGCGCTGTGAGTGCGCAAACGGTTTATCGTTGGGTCGACTCCGCGGGTCGTGTGCAGTACTCTGACCAACCGCCGCCGCCTGACGCGAAAAACGTTCAAGAAAAGAACGTGCAAGGTAGCTCGATTCAGAATAACGATCTCTCGCTCGCCTCGGCAGATGCGCAAAAGAAAAATCCTGTCACGCTCTACGTGAGCGAATGTGGCGAATCCTGTGATGCGGCCAAGGGCTACCTCAACAAGCGCGGTATTCCGCATACCGTCGTTGACCCCACCCGCAGCGCCGAGCTCAACAAAAAATTCCGCGAAGACACCGGTGGCACAGTGATTCCCGTGCTCAAAGTGGGCGAGCGCCGTTTGACGGGCTGGAGCGAGGGCAACTGGGCCTCAGCGCTTGACACAGCGGGCTACCCAAAATCCGCGCCGT
This sequence comes from Betaproteobacteria bacterium, assembly GCA_013298455.1. Taxonomy (GTDB): domain Bacteria; phylum Pseudomonadota; class Gammaproteobacteria; order Burkholderiales; family Casimicrobiaceae; genus Casimicrobium. The sequence goes on from JAAFHR010000110.1 coordinate 1,083, forward strand.
TTAGCAAACCCAAACCGCTTGAAGATCGCGCTGGTTTAGATGCCGCGAAAAAAGCGCCAACGGACGCCGAAAAAGCTGCGCCCGCCAACGCGCCAGCGCCAAAAACCAAGAGCTAATCCGCCCGCTTGAAGATCACGACTTGGAACGTCAACTCTCTGACGGCTCGGCTCACGCGCGCTGAAAACTGGCTGCGCGCCAACCAAAGCGATGTGCTCTGCCTGCAAGAGCTAAAGATGGAAACCGACAAGTTTCCGCACGACACTTTTTCGCTCATGGGTTATCGAGCCGAAGTGTTTGGCCAGAAAACTTACAACGGCGTGGCAATCCTCACCAAGACGAGTGCGCCGGAGCCGACCAACGTGGTGATGGGCATTCCGGGTTTCGACGACGATCAGCGGCGCGCGATTGCCGCGACGATTGGCGATGTTCGGGTGATTTGCCTCTACGTCGTCAATGGTCAAGCCGTGGATTCCGACAAGTTTCAATACAAACTTCGCTGGCTCGCTGCGGTCACAGAATGGATCGCTGCCGAGCGCGCAGCGAATGAAAATTTGGTGGTGGTCGGCGACTTCAACATCGCCCCGACCGACGCTGATGTGCACAGCCCCGCCGAATGGGCCGGGCAAGTTTTGTGCACCGACGAAGAGCGCGCGTTTTTTAATCGTTGGATTGAACTCGGCTTGGTCGACACCTTCCGCAAATTTGATCAGCCACCGAAAACGTTCAGCTGGTGGGATTACCGAATGCTCGGCTTCCCTAAGAATCGCGGATTGCGGATCGATCACGTTTTGGCGACGCCCGCAATGGCGGATCGCTGTACGGCGTGTGTGATTGATCGCGAAGAGCGCAAGGGCGAAAAGCCGTCGGATCACGCGCCGGTCACCGCTACTTTCGCGATCTAGCTCTGCCGTGAAGGCCATCGTTTTGGGCGCCGGATTGATGGGCGTCACCACGGCGTATTACTTATGGCGCGAAGGCCACAGCGTCACTGTGATTGATCGAAACAGCGAAGCCGCTTCGGAAACCAGCTACGCCAACGCGTGCTTGCTCTCCGCTTCTCGTGCGCTGCCGTGGCCGAATCCGAAGTCCCGATCAATGATTTGGCGAGCGCTGACTGACCGCTCTGCGCCGATGCGGATCACTAAGCTATTCGACCCGCTGCTCTGGAAATGGGGCGGCGAATTCCTGAGCTATGCAAACGCCAAAGATTACGCGCGGCTCTCTGGCGCGAAGCTTCGTTTTGCTCACTTTTGCAGCGACGAATTGCAAAAGACCATCGCTGAAACCGCCATTTCATGCGGCTACCAGCGTGATGGCTTGGTTTACGTCTGTCGCAGTGAAACGAGCTTAGCCGCGGCGCGCGAACGCGCCAGTTGGGTCGCGAAATTAGGCGCAACACTCAAGGTAGTGGATCGCGCCAAAGCCATCACGCTCGAGCCCGCGCTCGCTGATTCAGACATCGTCGGCGCCAGTCTCGCTCCACGCGACGGCCAAGGCGACTCTCGCGTTTTCACGCGCGAACTCACGAAATGGCTCACCGAGCGTGGTGTCGCGTTTCGCTTTGACGAAACGGTTGAAGGGATCGAAAGCGTCGGCAGCCGAGTCCGCGCTGTAAAAACCGATCGCGACACTTACGATGCCGACGTCGTGGTGGCCGCGCTCGGAAACGGCAGCGTGTCGTTTGCGCAGCGCATCGGTCAACGCATGCCGATCTATCCCGTCAAAGGCTTTTCGCTCACCGTGCCGGTGAAAGACGCCACCCGAATCCCACGGCGCGGTGGCATCTGCGAAGACAGTTTGATCGCCTACTGCCCGCTCGACAAGGGCACAAAGATGCGCATTACGACGGGTGCCGTGTTCGCAGGCGTTGAGCCGGGGCGCAGTGGGCGTTTCACGGCAGCGGATTTTGCGCCGCATCGCGCAAATTTCGAAGCGCTGTTCCCCAACGCTTTGGCGTGGGATGATGTCGACAACATCGAGTTTTGGAGCTGCGCCCGCCCGATGACGCCGTCTTCGCTACCGATCCTCACAGCGAAGGGCTATGACAACCTTTATTGGAATTGCGGCCAAGGCCACATCGGCTGGACGATGAGCTGCGGCTCGGCGAGGGTCATTTCGGATTTGATCGCTGGGCGCGCGCCTAGTTTTGAGTTGGCGGATATGCAGCGAGTTGGATAGGCTTTTGCGGTAAGACCCCGGTAACGTTGGGTTAGCGCCGGTATTTGCAGATAGTCAATAATGGTGTTTCATCGACTGAATACCAATAGCCTATTGAGTTTTGTTGAATGAGCTAGGAATTGGATAGAAGTCTCTTCATGAGACCTCTGCACAACTACCTTATCCGTCATTCCCGCGAAGGCGGGAATCCATGGTCGCTGAAGAGTCATGTTCCAAGTGATTGATTTTGCTCAACTCACCATAGATTCCCGCCTGCGCGGGAATGACGAGTCTGGGGGGGCTCGCTCAGTTGGCAGTTGTGCAGAGGTATCTTCATGTGAATTCACGACAGCGCGCCAACAAAAAAGCGGCCGAAGCCGCTTTCCTGTTGGCGTTGCAGCAAAAGGCTACTTCGTGATCATCCGATCGGCCTTGGCGGGCAAGAAGCTGGCGTCGAAGATGTCTTCGGCTTTGGGCTTGTTGGTGAAGGTGAATGATTGCCCGATCTGATCGATGGCTTTTCCGAGGCGCTTCATGTCCGCGCCGCCGAGGCCGTTGGCGAGCACTTCCTTGGTGATGATGTTTTGGTCGTAGGCCATTTTCAGGCGGATCGCTTCCCACTGCTCATCCGCAATCGGGTTTTTCTTGATGACCATTTTGATCGCCTCGCGCTGATTGGTCGATACTTCCTTGACCGCGCGCAGCGTAGCTTTCACGAACCCTGCGACCGCTTTCGGGTTTTTCGCGGCGAACGCAGGATTGACGATGATCGAGTTTCCGTACAGATCAAGGCCGTGATCCGACATCAACATCACGTTGATCGCGTCTTGGGCCACACCGCGGCTCCGAAGATTGATGTAGCTCGAAAACGAAAATCCAGTGATGGCGTCGACCTTGCCCTCGGCGAGCATCGGCTCACGGACCGGGAAACCGACGTTTTCAATTTTCACTTTGCTCACGTCGATCTTGTTGGTTTCAACGAAGCCTTTCCACTGCGCAAACGCACCGTCCGCAGCGGGCGCGCCGAGCGTTTTGCCCTCTAAATCCTTCGGCTTTTTGATGCCTGCTTTAGCAAGTGACACGATGGCAAACGGCGGCTGGTTGTAGATCACGGCCACGGCTTTAATCGGTGCGTTTTCCTTTTTGTCACGGAAACGAACGACAGAATTAATGTCACCGAAAGCAATATCGTAGGTGCCGCTGGCGACGCGATTGATCGCTTCGGTGGAGTTGGCACCGTTGTCAATGGTCACATCCAAGCCCTCGGCTTTGTAGTAGCCCTTTTCGAGCGCCCACAGATAAGGCGCGGCGGGGCCCTCGAAGCGCCAATCAAGCGTGAATTTAACGGCCGTTTGCGCGCTGGCAAGGCCGGTGAATGCCGCTGCAAGGGTTGCGGCGATCGTTGCGGCTTTGAGCCGTGAGAGTGAGCGTGACATGGAAAAGTCCTCCGAGGGATGTGATGTGGTGCAGATCGAATTGACAATCGGTAGGCGCGGACGTGGTCGCGCTTTCGTGCGCTAAGCAACAGGGTTTGCTGTTGAAGCCGCCGTTGAGCGCGCTCGGGCCCGCGCCCACACATGCAGTGAGCGCGGTCAGGCTCGCACCTACCGATACTGTTCACAGCATTTAACGCAAAGCCTGTGCCATTCACAAGAGGAATTGCCCGCGATGCCTCGAAAAAGCAGTTATGAAGGTCATAGCGGAAAGCGCCTCCTGCGACAGTTGGCGCGATTCATGCAAACGTAGAATCGTTCGCAAAGGAATCTGGACGATGAATATTGGGGCACCGCTCGTAGAGCTAAAAAACGTCAGCATGGTGTACGGCAGCGGCCAAAGCGCTGTGAAGGCGGTTGACGATTTGACCTTGACCTTACACAAAGGCGAATTCATCGCCGTCGTTGGCCCGTCGGGCTGCGGCAAGAGCTCCATGATGAAGCTCATCAGCGGTTTGATGCCAGTGGCGAGCGGCTCGTTAACGCTTGAGGGCAAACCGATCTCAGGGCCGATCAATAAGGTCGGCATGGCGTTTCAGGCGTCGAATTTGCTGCCTTGGCGTACGGCTACGGACAACGTGCTTCTGCCGCTTGAAATCGTGCAACCGCATCGCTCGCAGATGGGCGCAAAACGCGAAGAATTTCGCAACAAAGCGCGAGCGCTCTTGGAATCGGTCGGACTCAAGGGCTTCACCGAAAAGTTTCCGTGGCAGCTCTCGGGCGGCATGCAACAGCGCACCAGCATTTGCCGCGCGCTGATTCACGAGCCCGAAATCTTGATGCTGGATGAACCGTTTGGTGCGCTCGATGCGTTCACTCGTGAAGAACTTTGGTGCATCATGCGCGATCTGCATGCACAAAAACAGATCACTGCGCTCTTGGTCACACACGATTTGCGCGAAGCCGTGTTTCTCTGCGATACCGTTTACGTGATGTCGGATCGCCCTGGGAAAATTGTGAAAGTGCAAAAAGTTGATCTACCCCGACCGCGTGATATCGAAGTGACCTACACGCCGCACTTTCAAGAACTCGTGCAAGAGCTGCGCTCGCACATCGGTCGGCACTAGGAGGCGAGCCATGCAAAAGTTTAAAGAAACCGTACTCGCGCCGTTTTTGTTCGTCGTTGCGCTGTTTGTGTTGTGGGAAGTGATTTGTCGCGGTGTTGGCATCGCGCCCACCATCTTGCCCTCGCCCAGCGACATCTGGGAAGCGATGGTTCGCTACTGGGATCCGATTCTCGCCAACTCGATGCAGACGCTCTTCACGACGCTCGCCGGATTTGGCTTGGCGATTGTGTTTGGCTTGTTGCTCGGTGTGTTCATCGGTTGGTCGAAAACGATTTACGGTGCGCTCTATCCGGTGATGATCGCGTTTAACGCTGTTCCGAAAGTAGCCGTTGTGCCGATTCTGATTTTGTGGTTTGGCATTGGCACCGTGCCCGCCATTCTCACGGCGTTTTTGATTTCGTTTTTCCCGATTGTGGTCAACGTTGCCACCGGCATCGCAACGACCGAGCCCGAGCTTCGTGATGTGCTTCGAGCGCTCGGCGCGAGCAAACTCGACATCATGCGAAAGGTCGGAATTCCGCGCTCCATGCCGTACTTTTTCGGATCGCTCAAAATCGCGATTACGCTCGCGTTTGTGGGCTCGGTGGTGAGCGAAACGGTGGGCTCGAATGCTGGCTTGGGCAAGCTCATGCTCGATGCGCAAGCCGCGTTCAAAGTGGAACTGGTGTTTGCGTCGCTGGTTGCCCTTGCAGTGCTCGGTATCGTGTTGTACGCACTCACTGCATGGGTTGAAAAGCAGATGACCGGCTGGGCGCATCGCGGAGATAACCAAGGAATGTAGATGCGAGTATTGGTCGTTTACGCGCATCCGCTCGAAGAGAGTTTCAATGCAGCGTTGCTCAAGGCAACGCTTGCGGGCTTGCAGCGTGCCGGCCACCAAACCTCGCTCATCGATCTGAATCTTGACGATTTTGATCCCAGACTCAAAGCCGAAGAGCGTCGCAATTACCACGACCATTCGCTCGTTCCGCCCGATTTAGCGCGATACGTTGAACTGCTCCGAACGCATGATGCGTTGGTGTTTGTGTTTCCCACCTGGTGCTTTGGTGTGCCAGCGATTCTCAAAGGCTTTTTTGATCGTGCGTTTCGCCCCGGCGTCGCGTTTCATATCGACGGTGCCGTCGTCACACCGCTGTTCACCCACATCAAGAAAATCGCGGGTGTCTCAACCTATGGCCGTGCGCGCTGGATGGCCATCGGCATGGGTGACCCACCCCGCAAGCAAATCACACGCTACGTGAAATGGTTTTGCGCAAAAAACTGCAAGACCGAGTATTTCGCCCACTATCACATGAACGCCAGCACTGACGTAAGTCGAGCGAAGTTTTTGGCGAAGGTGCAAGCGAGGATGTCGAAGTTCTAACGCCGCACTTCGCGCGGAGAAAGGCGTCGCCGCGCTAAGGCGCAAAGCCTCGCGGGATTGGCTCCTTTTGAGGAGTGTCGCGAAACTCCCATCTTCGTGATTCCACGTCCTCTACAAGACCGCTCTAGTGCGGATATCGGTAAGCACCTTTCATGCATTCAAACAACATACTCTCTGGCAACACCGGTATGTGTTGACGATAGACGCACCTTTTCACGGTAATGACGAAGTGAGCCGTTACGCAGCGTTTTTTCGCGCCGATTTGCACTCATTTTGAAAGCGCCGTTACAGCGGCGTATCGCGGGAAAATCAAGGAAAATCTATGGCAACTCGGGTCAAAATCCGAGCCAATCCGAGCCAATCCGAGCCAATCCGAGCCAAATAAAGCAGCATCGAGCCATTACCGATTGAACAACAACGACAAAGCATCCCCTGCAAACGCCCTTTCTACGTGGCTTGAGCGCATCTACGCGATCCGCTCGGGCCCTGAAATCGAGATGGGCTTGGAGCGCATTCGCCCGGTGTTTGATGCGCTGGGCGTCGCGCCGCAATGCCCTGTGTTTTTGGTCGGCGGCACCAATGGCAAAGGCTCGGTTTGCGCGTATTTGGACACGATTTTGTGCGCCGGTGGCTACCGAGTGGCTCGCTACACCTCGCCGCACATTCAGCGCTTTAACGAGCGAATCGTCGTCAATGGCGTCGAAGCGAGCGACGAGCAACTCGTTGCTGCGTTCGAGCGCGTTGAAGCGGTGCGAATGCAATCTGGCAACCTCGCGCTCACGTTTTTCGAATACACGACCCTCGCTGCGTTTGTCGTTTTTGCAGAGGCCAAGCTCGACGCGTGGGTGATCGAAGTCGGCCTCGGCGGGCGGCTCGACGCGACCAATATTTTGGAGCCCGATTGCAGCGTGATCGTCTCGATTGGCATCGATCATCAAGAATTTTTGGGAAACACCCGCGAGCTGATCGCTATCGAAAAGGCAGGCATTTTGCGCGCCGGAAAACCTGCGATCATCGCTGAGCCCAATCCTCCAGAAACATTGCGGGATAAGGCGCAGAGCGTGGGTGCCGATGCGCAATGTGTGGGTGTTGATTACGGTTGGCAGCGCAACTCCGAGACGCCGAATCAGTGGAGTTTTTGGGTGAGTGACATTCTCACCTTGTCGCAACAGAGCGACCAGCCGCTGCCCCCTTCTCCCGCGGGGGGGAGAAGGGTTGGGGATGAGGGTGCTGCCGCGCTTCCAGCCCCGGCAACGACTGCGCTTACCTCCACCACACCCTCACCCCAACCCTCTCCCGCTTGCGGGAGAGGGGGTAAAACCTTTCGCCACGCGCTCCCCATCCCCGCCCTTCGCGGTAATTACCAGCTCGGCAATGCAGCCGCCGCGTTAGCCGCATTGACCGCGCTGCAAGACCGCTTGCCCGTCTCGCAAAACGCCATCAAAAGCGGCTTGCTATCCGTTGAATGGCCAGGCCGTTTTCAAGTGCTCGCGGGTCGACCCACGACCGTACTTGATGTGGCTCACAACGAGCACGCTGCAATTGCGCTCGAACGCGCCCTCTCCGACATGGCGTATTTCCCGGTCACCCACGCTGTGTTTGCCATGCTCAAAGACAAAGGCATTGCCGCCGTGGTGGCTGCCGTGAAACACCGGATCGATCATTGGTACATCGCGCCGCTGCCCGGTGCGCGCGGCGTTGAGCTCCCGATGCTGTCAGCAGCGCTTCACCAGGCGGGCGTAAAAGACGTGCAAATTCAACGCTTTGAGAGCGTTTCCAGCGCGTATGCTGCGGCGCAGAAAAAGGCCGACGAAGCCGATAGAATCGTGGTCTTTGGTTCCTTTCTCACCGTCGCGGCAGCGATGGCCGCGTGACCCAGCATCCCGATTGATGGCCGCTACCCCCAACAGC
>JAAFHR010000111.1 GCA_013298455.1 Betaproteobacteria bacterium
CTTGCGGCGGGCGTTGCGCTACCCGCTGTGAGCTATTTGGGCTACAAGGTGGGTGATAGCAGCTCCAATGTGTTGGCGTTGACCTACGCTTATACGATTTTGCCGTGTGCGCTCAAGCTCTGCGCGCTGGCACTGCTCTGGAAGTACCGAGACGTTTTGAAGGAATCATCATGAAACATCGATTTTTGTTAGCGCTACTGGGCGCGTTTTCGCTGCTCCTGAGCAGCTGCGCGAGCGTGAAGGTGAGCGACTACGCCAACACCAAACCCAAGTTCGATATGAAGCAATACTTTAACGGTAAGCTGCTCGCGCACGGCGTCGTTCAAGATCGATCAGGCAAAGTCACTCGGCAAATGGTCGTCAATATGACCGCCACGTGGCAAGGCGACACGCTCACTTTGGACGAAGATTTCGTTTATTCCGATGGCAAAAAGGAAAAGCGCGTCTGGACCATCAAGAAAAACGGCGATCGCTACACGGGCACTGCAGGCGATGTGGTCGGCGAAGGCGTGGGCGAGGCGTCTGGCAATGCGTTTAACTGGCGCTACGTGCTCGCGCTCAATGTTGACGGCTCCGTCTACAACCTCGATTTCGATGACTGGATGTGGCAAATTGATGACAAAGTGATGATCAATCGCGCCGAGTTTTCAAAGTTCGGATTCAAGTTGGGCGAAGTCATCATCAGCTTCACCAAGCTCTAATCGTGGCAACGCTCAATCCGCCGATTACCGACTGGTCGCAACAACGTGTTTGGATCATCGGCGCGTCAACGGGCATCGGCAAATCGCTGGCTGATGCGCTGCTCGCGAAGGGCGCGCGGGTAGCGGTGTCGGCACGGCGCGCAGAGGTGCTGGAGCAAGCCTTCTCGACGCAAGCCAAGGCACTTCGGCTGCCACTTGATCTCACCGATCATGAAGCCGTTTCACGGGGGCTGAGCCACGTGGTGGCCAGCTGGGGCGGCGTTGATCTCGTCGTCATTATGGCGGGCACGTACCAGTCGGTGCGGGCGTGGGAGCTGACCGATCAGCTGGTTCGCGACACGATGCAAGTCAACGTTTACGGCGTAATGAGCGCCAGTGCGCTGCTCACGCAGCATTTTTTGAAACAGGGCACCGGACATCTGAGTATCGTTTCATCCGTCGCCGGTTATCGTGGTTTGCCCAAAGCATTGGTCTACGGCCCGTCAAAAGCGGCGATGATTAACTTCGCAGAAACGCTCTACATCGATTTGAGTGAAAAGGGCATCGGCGTCTCGGTCGTGAATCCTGGTTTCGTGCGCACCCCACTCACGGCGGGCAACACGTTCAACATGCCGCACCTGATCGAGCCTGAAGAGGCCGCCGCGCAGATGATCGCTGGTTACGAGCGGGGCGAATTCGAAATTCATTTTCCAAAAGCGTTCACGCGTCAACTGAAGTTCATGCGACTCTTGCCCTACCGTTGGTACTTTAAGCTGATCAAGCGCTCAACGGGGCTGTAGCCATGAGCGATGCACTCACTCGCGTTGTGTCGTTTTACGAGACGTTAACCGAGCCATCGCTGCCGCAGCTGCGCCAGCTCTACGCAAACGACGCGTATTTCAAAGACCCGTTCAATGAAGTGCGTGATGTTGCTGCCATTGAAGCGATCTTTGCGCACATGTTCGTCTCGCTCGATCAACCGCGCTTTATCGTTCACACAAAAATTGAGCAAGGTAGCGAAGTATTTCTTGCTTGGGACTTCAAGTTTCGAATCCGCAAATTCAAACCTGAAGTTGAGCAGTGCATTCGCGGCGGCTCACACCTTCGTTTTAATGAATCTGGTCAAGTGATTTTTCATCGCGACTACTGGGACGCCGCGGAAGAGCTTTATGAAAAACTCCCATTCATTGGCTCGTTGATGCGCTTCTTGAAGCGGCGCGTTGGCTAAGTAGTGCCAGCGAACGGGGCGCCATAGAGTGTTTACTCCCCTGCAGAAAGCGGATCCGCTTGCAGCCATTTCAAAAGTGTGGCTATAATGGAAGGCTTCGGGACGTTAGCTCAGTTGGTAGAGCAGCGGACTTTTAATCCGTTGGTCGGCGGTTCGAGCCCGCCACGTCCTACCAAAAATTAAATAAACAAAAACAATAACTTAGAAAGCCTTGTCGAGAAATCGGCAAGGCTTTTTTATTGCCAGTTTTTGCGCCGTTGCCAGTTTGTTGCCAGAAATCCGGCGAATGATCGCGAACGATAGAGTGAGTTCGCGGAAACGCAGCGGCAGAGTTGCTATTTTGCGCGAGCATACCGAAGTAAAAAGTCAGTCGCGGCCAGCTTGTTTTTTACCGGCTTCCAACAACGTGCCGCGCAATTTCACAGATACCGAGTCGGGCACAAGATCGTTGAGCCCGGCAAGCATGGTGTCGTGCTCTTGGTCTCGATAGCGCGATTGAGCAGCGGGCGCATCTTCGACGAGCCACTCATCCAGCTTGTCGCCGTAAACAACTCGCAGCCGCTCGACGAGTCGTATGAATACTGGCGTCATCGCCGGATCGAACTGGTTGCCCGCATTGCGGCCAATGAACTCAACGGCTTGCGAATGCGTGAGCGCATGCGTATAGCTGCGTGGATGCCCTTACCGTCCCATGTTTCGTGGTGCGCATGTGCGATCTCTGCCGCCAGCGCAAACATAGGTTCGGGACATTGACTCAGTATCTGCGCACCCGACGCCACCGAGTCAACAAAGCCATCGCACAGTGGCTTTGTTCTTTGCTCTGAGAGACCCAACGTCACTTGGCAAGTTTTGCCCAGTCGCGCATGACTTCGTAAACGTCAGGCATCCAGCTTTCAACGTTTGAGAATGTCACCACCATGCGCTGATTGTTGGCATCGGTGCTCCAACCGATGCGCTGACCGCCCCAACCGCTGGCCCAAGCTGTATTGGGCGCAAGACTATTGTCGTTCCAAATGAGGTAACCGTACGAACCAAATAATTTGCCAAACTTACGATCCGCAGGGCTGTTGCCGTTCTTGATTTGCGCGCTAAGTGCGGCACGAACGTAGTCACCGAAGCAGCCCGACTCCTTGGAGCTGCGTTTGACCCACAGACCAAATCGAATCCAATCTTCAACGCGCAACCGCATACCGCCGTCGGCAGCACCGTTTTGCTGACGATCCTGAACGTAGAGACCGGACTTCGCAGCCCCCATTGGATTGAGCACGTTTTCTTGTATCCACTGGCTCCACGGCGTTCCGCTGGCTTTTGACACCATCATCGCAAGCAGAATAGGATCGGTGGACTTGTAGCTCGTCGCTTCACCGGGTTTGTAATCACTGAATACGCCGCGCTGTGCTTTAGCGACCCGATCATCGGTCACTGCATCCACAAGATTGAGCGTGCCTTGCGACCATGCTTTGGCTTGCTCTGGACTGAACACGCTACTGTCTGGATTGCCGTCTGTAGTGCCAGACGCCATGCGCAGCAAATCTCGAACGGTTGCAGCGCCCAACGCTTTGCCAGCAAGCTGCGGAACCAGTTCGCTGGCTTTGGTCTCCAGCTTTAACTTGTTGGCGCATACCGCTTGACCCACCGCCATCGACGTCACTGTTTTTCCCATGCTGAATCCAAACGTAATGGCGTCGTCGTTGGCAGGTGCGTTGAACTGGCTGTAGACCACGGTATCGCCGTCAATCAGCGCAAATGCACGCGCCGGACGGGTTGCCATGAGCGAACGTACACGATCAACGATGGGCTGTTCGGCGGCAGCGGGCTCACGACGCTTTAACGTCACCGGGTTCGGACTGGGCTGCGTCTTTGCCCAATAGCCACGGCCGGTTTGTTCTAGCAGCCATTCATCGGGGGCGCGGGCAGCTCCGTCTTGCGTCGGGTTTTGCGCCGAAGTGATTGCCGGTGCTCCAAGAAAAATGCACAGAACAGAGGCTGCAAGCAGCGCCTTCCCTGCTGCATGATGTTTTGGATGAGTGAACTTGAACGTGAACATATTGATTACCCCTTGGGTGGTTGTTAGAAGTTGGTGAAGTGAAGAAATAGAAAAGCGAACTATAGCTACGAAATACGTAGTATCTAGATCATACAAAAACTACGATTCTCGTAACCCTTATGGACTGTGTAAGGGCGTGACGTGCAGGAGAATCAACGCTGGGGACAGCGGCTCAAACAGGCAAGACTCGCCAAGGGCTTGAGTCAGAAGCAATTGGGTATCAAAGCCAAGATAGACGAGTTTGTGGCGAGTACGCGCATCAACCGCTACGAACTAGGTATCCACAAGACGGATTTACTGACAGCGAAGAAGCTCGCCAAAGTGCTCGGCGTACCCGTCGCTTTTTTCTATGCACTGGACGACGAAACCGCGAATCTCTTGTTTCGCTACAACCAAGCGCCAGACGAGTTGCGGCAGAAGATTCAAGGACTGCTAGAGCATTTGCCGAAACCGCCTGCGGTTTAACAATTTCTGCGGGCCTATCGTGACTAAGCGGCAATCGCCACACTCACCCGTTTGCTACCCGGTTTCAGGGATGGGTCAATGAGGACCTGCACACCGAAAAAGGCTTCGTCCGGGATGTGCAGACGCACCCATACCGCAAGCGTTTTGAGCGATTCAAGAAATTGACGGTCGTCTGAGAGGCTGATGAGTACCAAGCCCGCGTAGAACATCTTTTCTGTGTGGCGAAGACTGATCCGGCCAGCGCGGATGAACGCCGCTTCCGCTGCATCGGTCAAGTGATGGCTGGTTGCGCACCCGACGCGCGCAAGCGGCACACCGTGCGTACTACGGGGTTTCAACAGTAGCTCAAGGTCTTGGACGTCAAGGTGATGTACAACGGCGCGATCACTCCATATGGCTTGCGCGTCGTCAACGACTTGAGATACGTCAGAGGCTTGTCCTTCAAACCAGCAGCGCAACGCAGCGTCCTCCCACGACGCTATCTGACGAACGATGCGCGATGGGTCGACATTGCTTTGAACCGAGTACGTCGCTGCCCAAGATGCCTGTTTCGCGAAGATCGAACACGCCGTTGCTGCAAGTAATTGACGGCGGGTAACGCGAGTAGTCGGTGTAGTGAATGAATTCATTTTGTTTACGCTTTCTGTTGGATGCCGATGCGAATCGCACCGATGAGTTGAATCGTTTCCACGCCATCGCAATGCGCGGTTTGGTACTGCCACTGATGGGCTTTGAGCCGGTGTTTGGAATCGCGTTGATATGGCAATGCGGCACCTCGCTGCATTACGCCGTTGTAGGCCGCCAGCATCGGCTCGGGTGCCCCGCTGTCGATGGTGTAGATCGAATCGACGGTCTGTGTTTTTCCATTTTGAATACCGCCTAGTCCACAGGCAAGCACGTGGTGCTTGTAGTGATTGCGAACGTTTTCGTAGGCCGTGATCGCCAAACTACCCGAGGACAACCATCGAATCACCGCACTGTCGATTTCGGACGACTTGCCTAGCGCGCAGTCAAGCTTAATAGGCAATTCAAGAGCACAGAGCCGCTGATGCAAATCGGCGACCGTTATCCCAGCGAAATAGCTATCGCCGAGCACGCGCCAGATTTCGGCAACATGACCGTGGCGTCTCCGTGGGGCGTTCTCGAAAGCGGAGGCTTTGACCACACCAAGTATCGAGAGCGCCGTGCCGACGGCCAAGATGCCGCACGAACCAGAAAGGTCATCTTGTCCTCGGAAGAAACATCGCACTGCGGCCGTTCGTTGCGAGGTAACCGCGTACAACGCTTGACCGGAAACCAGTGCTGGATGAACACGAGACCATCGAAATTGTTGAACAGAGTAGGCACGTTGGTTTCTCATCGCCATGCACCCGTTAGTTCGTCTTTCGGACGACGCTTGAATACGACACTGCAACCATCCTGACGCTTGAGTTCACGTCCGTCAATGCGACTAATAACGGTGTACGACATGCAGCGATGTGCAACGCCATCGCACTGGCTACGCCAATCGCATGCGCGGCAGATATTGCCAAGGCTTTCGGTGGCGACATCGCTTTTGAGCACAGCAATGAATCCATCGGGTGCTTCATTGGGGTCTAGAACGGCGGGGATCGGCTGTTGCATGATCGAAGTTCCCCGACTAGTAATCATGCGGACACAACACGGTGGTCACCGAGCGATCCCACTCGGTGATGATCCACACGGTATCGAGCTTGTTTCTTTCGTTCGTCGGTGTGGCTTTGAGCACGGTGGGCGACACGAGCCGATAGACGCTGAGAATTCGCGCGTCGCTGTTTTTGATGGCATCGAGATTCTGTTGAAGATCATCGGCATGTAGATCGCCGAAGTCACCGTGCATGTGCCGGTTGAGCAGCAGCGCAGTAGATGATTGCGTGGCTTGTAACAGTGCGAGCGCGTTTGGCGTGGCGACCACGTTGCCAAGCGGGAATAATGCGGCGGTCGTGATAATGGTCATCGGCAACGGCCTGTGAGCGGCAGCCGCGTCAGCGGCATTTGACGGTGTGTTCATGTGGGTTAGATCCTTTCAATAGTTTTGGCGGTTTTGGTAGTTTTGTTGGTTGCGGTGAAGCAATTGCGTATCGAACAGACGTGACAACTTCTCGGCATGTGCATCCGATACGGTGTGTAGTAAATGAGGGATGATTTAGCGCGAGGCTGCTGGTGCAGCGTGCGCAGGCTTACTCCGCAGCGACGTACAGCGCGCGAATGATGTCGAACGGTCGTACAGGAAGTCCAGCGCGACTGCGTTCGAGTGCGCAGCGTTTGATCGTCTCTCTGACGGTCACGAAATCAAAGTGTTTGTTGAAGTCGTCGAATAGTTCACGCCGAAAATCGAAGCCGGTGAACCACTCGGTGAGCGCATGCACATCTTGAACGCGCATGGGTTGATCGCGTAAGGCTCGTTCGTAGCAGTCAGCAATCTCGCCGGGGTACGTCTCGAATAGGGTCGTTCGCGAATCGTCTTCGTCGGTGAGCAGCGCGGCATCGTCTTCGTGTTCCAGTAGTAAGGCAACCAGCATGTCATCGGAACGAACAGGTGTTTCGAGCAACATCGTCAACAAGTCAGCGGCGACCAGCACGTCGGACAGACACTGTTTGATTTGCCACTCATTGGGTACTAACAAGCCAAGCGCCAGCAGTCGATTGATTGAATTGAAGTAGCCCTCAACGCTCTTGACCGGCACATCGAACAGCGTAGCGATCACGCCATGACGATGCGCCTCATCATCGAACACGAGATGCGAAAGCACCTTTGTCGGTAGCGTGTCATGCGAGCCAAACAACGCATACGCCCATTGCAGCATCGTGCGCTCGAAATCGGTCAGTTTCAATATTCGTTGCAACGCGAGCAGATTCGCGGAAACCATACAGCACAACGTCGGCGCTTCTGGCGGTGTCGTGTCGCGCAAGAACACCGCGTGCTCTGCGGCATCAATTGCTGGAAGCGAAATCATGTAATCGGTGACGACGGATAGGTGCGTCGCACCATTTCGTGTGGTGAAGTACCGCGCAATCCATGCAGCAGCAAATCCGGCATCGGGATCAACGCCAACGTTCGGCAATTCGCAGCCAACGCGGTACAGCATCTGTGCCACGGTTTGACGGGCAAACCGCTGGTTCTCGGGGTGTGGTGCGAGACCGAAAGTCTCCATCGGCAAAGCGGACAAGCAGACGCCATCGACGGCGCTGTCCAACGACAGGTCGATCATAAATACCTCAATGGGAAGGGTTAAGAAAAGAAGGGGGAAAGAGAGCGCAAAACTACGACGGGAAACAAACGCGCAGAAAAGCGAGTCGTCATCGTCATCGTCATCACCATCAAGGCAACATGCCCGTGGCAGTACGCGAGATCAAGATCGGGAACGAGGGGAAATCAGAGCGACGGTCAGCGCGAACCCAACAACAAGATCAGGCGGCAGCGACGTGCAGAGTGGGGAACAAAACTTAACAAGGTGAGGCTAGATTCAGCAATCAAGGCGACACCCGAATCGCGCATCGCCTCATCGCATAAAAAAGCCGTTTCGCATGATGAAATCGGCGTTTAGCTCACATCTCAATTTTACACAAAGTTCACTACAAATAGCGTTATATCGGCATTATTAGCAGTATTTATGCTAATATTCATGAAAATACGCAATTTAAGCGGCAAATACTGGATTTTGCGCAAATTCAACGGATTGCGTGTGTTTACCAATCGCATGTTGGTCAGCTACTAAATCATCGTAAATTGCTCAAAACTTGAGCAAAATCAGTCGCTTGGGAGTGCCAACGGATGCCGTGGCCACAAGGCGACCGATGACCTACTTTGAGCGCTTTTAATCCTTCGAGCCGTTCGCACCCTTCGAGACGGCCGCACGGTTGTTTGCATGGGTCAGTTCCCACACCTGTTCAGCCAGCGCGTTGTCCTCGCAAAAGAAAAGCGCCGCAGAAATCCCAATTGACTTGGCGAGCCGCAAGATCATCGTAAAGTCCGGCTCGTGTACGCCCTGTTCGTAGTGATTCATCCGTGAACTGGCGACCGCTTCATCAAGTCCCGCTTTGATACCGAGTTTCTTCTTCATCAGCCTAACTAACGTCCGCGTGTGTGGCAACTCGACTCAAAGCAGAAGCTCACGCCGTCAAGCCCAAAGACCGCTAAGCAAGTGTCGTTTTGACGATTCGCTTGGTCTGGTCGTTTAGTCAAATGTCCAGAGCACCAATGCCAATCGAACCGTGCCGCAAAGTCACGTTCAGGGCTCGACGCTGATCGACGCTTTGCTACCCCGAAAGTCTGCACTTAATTCCTCGGACGACTTTGGCGGCGATTCGTGCGGAACAGCTCAGTGCGTGTGCGTATGGTGAGCGTCAGGATAATGCTCGTGCGTATGTTTGAGCGCTGGATGTAGATGCGCATGTGAGTGACGTGTGCCGCGCGCAACCGGTGCCGTATGCTGATGTCCGTGATGCAGGTCATCGACACCGTGAACATGTTCATGGTCGTGAACAACCTCACTGTGGACGTGTTCGTGGGAATGGCGCTCACTCAAATGTAGGATGACACCAATGAGCATCAATGCGGCACCGATGGCAAGCTGAGTCGTTAGCGGCTCGCCGAATGCGACAACTGCAAGCAAGGCCCC
>JAAFHR010000112.1 GCA_013298455.1 Betaproteobacteria bacterium
TGTGTGTGCCTTAAGGAGAATCTCCCTCAGCGGAGACCATACCAGTGAGCGAAACCGGAATAGAAACTGAGTGAGGATCGAAAGTATAGCGAAAACCCGGCGGGGTGAAATCGGTGAAGCTACAGCCCGAACGCTTCGGCGAACATTTTTCGGCCACCTTGTTGCCAAGTTACTTCAAATTGAGTGATCCAAATCATTGATTTAGAAGGATTATCAAACTCCAAGGTTCCGCGTGATTGCACCATATTAGGGCGAAAAATAAGATGTTGCCGGTCTGCAACAGCGAATGACGAGCCAAGATTATTCTGGTTGCGGGTGCCCAAAATCGACAAACGATGCCCGTGTGTCGTGAGCAGTGACACGATGCGCGGGCAGTCGCTCCGAAGCGTCTCGGTGTTGCAGAGCATCAATCGAACTTGCACGCCGCGTTGCACGATCGCGTTTCGAAGCCGTGTGTACCGCTCCAAGTGCTGCCAACCTTTGAGCTGCAAATCATGATCGAAGAGATCGATAGTTTTGTGGGCGCTGTCGATCAATACGTCGGTCGCGTCGGCCACATCGCGCCACGTTAAAAGCTCGTGCTGCTCACTGCCGCCGTCTCGCGCGAAGCGAGGCTTGGGGGCGCTCGGTGGCGGTGTTTCCGCTGTCACGCCACTACCCGTTAACGAAATGCAACCAACCGTCTTCGTACCAGGTGTAGAGCGCGTCAACGGTTTGTGGATCGAGCGAGCTGGGTACTTTTGCTTCGCGGCGATCAGCAAGCTCGTGCCAGAACGGCGCGTCGCCCATCAAAACAAACGGATCCCCGTTCACGTAAAGATGCAAATCGTCGTAACCGCAGAGCGTGCCGGCATCTAGGCGAACGCCCGCCGCCGCGAGCTTGGCAAATTTGCTTCGCGAAACGGGTTCATCGGGCCCCTCAAACACCACAGACGGTTTGGGCTCCGTGGCGAAGCAACCCGCAAACTGCGCAATCGTCGCGCGATTGATTTCGAGTTTGGCGATGGCGCGCTCCACTTCGCGGACGTAGCTCGCGGGAATTTTCGCGGGGCGGTCCGTAGCCACCAAATCGGGATCGGCGAGCCGACCGTCGAGCTCCGTAGTGTCGGTGAGCCATTGCAAAAACGTGTCGGCAATTTCTTGATGCGTTGGTGCGCGAAAGCCAATAGAGTACGTCGTGCAGAAGCCTTCAGTCTGAACGGCTACGCCATCATGCGCCACATGCGGCGGTAGGTAGAGCATGTCGCCCGCCGTCAAATCAAACTGCGCCTCGGGCAGCATTTTCTTGAGGATTTTTAGCGGCACGCCGTCTTGCAAACTCAAATCGGTTTGCTCGCTCACGTTCCAGCGGCGCGTGCCGATGCCCTGCAATAAAAACACGTCGTACGAATCGAAATGTGGCCCCACACCACCGCCAGGCGCAGCAATCGACACCATCACATCATCAAGCCGGGCTTGCGGTAAAAAATCAAAGCGGCGGAGCAGGGTGTCGGCTGCGGGCAGATGTAGATTGAGGCCTTGGATCAATAGCGTCCAGTCGCGTGCGGGCAGTTTCTTTAGCCGCGCCGCTTTAAAAGGACCTCGCTCCATCGTCCATTTTTTGCCATCGCGCAGAATGAGCCGCGACTCCACATTCGCACGACAGGCCAATTCCAAGAGCGCTGGAACGTCCGCCAGTTCATCGAAATTGGGAATTGCTTGCTGAATGTACCGCCACTTCTTGTGCCAATGCTCCCGCATGAACTGCTTGGCGGTGAGCCCACCGAGCACATTTTGTTCGTGTTTTGAGGCCAACGCCATCACTGTTTCTCCTGAGCTCGCGCGAGCCACCAAATCGCTGGCAAACTGATGAGCACCATCGTGAGCGAAGGCAGCGCGGCTTCGGCCAAGCGTTCGTCTTTCGCTAACGTGTAGGTCATCGTTGCCAAGGTATCGAAATTAAATGGTCGCAGCGTGAGTGTGGCGGGTAGCTCTTTCACCGAATCGATGAATACCAGCAGCAGCGCGGCCAAGGCACCACGTTTTAAAAGCGGCCAATGTACACGCCGAAACGTCTCTTTGTGGCTCACACCGAGCACCCGAGCGCTGTCGTCCAAGCTCGCCGGAAGCCGCGCGTAGCTCGCCATGATGTTGGCCGAAGCAACGCCGTAGAAGCGCAGCGTTGATGCATACACCAACGCAAATACGCTTCCCGTGAGGAGCAATCCGGGATTGACGTTGAACGCGGCTTTGCTGAGTTCGATGAAGCGATTATCGAGCCACGCCAACGGCAGCAATACCGCCACCGCCAACACCGCGCCGGGCACGGCGTAGCCAAACGAGAGCACGCGTTCTACCGTGAGCGCGAACGGATGTTTGTTGAGCCGCGCATGGGCGTTTAGGTACATCGAAATCACCACCGCAACCAGCGCTGCGAGCAGCCCTACCCACAACGAATTGACAATCCAAGTCAATAATCGCGACGTGAAAGCAACCTCCACATCGCCGATAAGCAACCGCAGGAGCAACAGACAAGGCAGCACAAACCCCAGCACCAACGGCGTGACGCAAAACGCGAACCGAAGCCATGCGTAGCGGCGCTTCAAGCAACGAACCCGGAGACTCTTTCGAGCGCGTCCGTTGGCGTATCGAGCGCGTTGTCGGGAACGTCGTTCGACCCAAATGATGAGAAGCACGATGCTCAAAAGCGCTAGTGCTAATTGCGCTGCAGCCACCAAGTCCCCCATGTTTTGCCACGCGCGATAAATCCCCGTGGTGAACGATTCCACCCCGAAGTAGCTCACCGTCCCGAAATCGGCGAGCGTTTCCATCACCACGAGCAACGCGCCGCCAGCAATCGCCGGCCGAGCCACGGGCATCACGGCACGCCACCACGCTCGGGTTTGCGATAGCCCGAGCGTTCGGGCGGCTTCAAAAAGCTCGGTGCCGCGATCAGCAAATGCACCACGAGCCAAGAGAAAAACGTAGGGAAACAGCGTCAGTCCGAACACAAAAATCGCGCCGGGCATCGATGCCAATTCAGGGAACCAATAATCGCCCTTGCGCCAAGCAAACGCTTCGCGCAACGCCGTTTGCAGCGGCCCGCTGAATTGAAAAAAATCAGTGAGCGCATAAGCGGCCACATAAGCGGGCATCGCAAGCGGCAACAGCAGCGCCCAGCTTAGAAATCGTCGCCCCGGAAATTCATAGCGCTCGATTTGCCAAGCGCAGGCCACGCCGATGCTGCACGCCAAGAGAGCGACCGATACCGCCAGCACCGTGGAATTGAAGAGATACGTTGGCAACACCGTTGCCGCGTAATGCATCCAAAGCCCAGAGCCGCTGCGCTGCGCGGCCTGCAGCATCAACGCTAACAGCGGCCCCAACGCAGCGGCTAGGAGCAGGACAAACAACGCGCCTCGTCCGAAGCGCTTTGACGCGTTTCGAATCGACTGCGTCCGGCTCATCGCTTGGGGTTGATTTGCAGCAAAAGGTGGGAAAGCGCTCACGCAGCCTTGTTCAAAAAGCGGGAATAGAAGAGATCGAGGATACGCCAACTAGCAACGCACTGCGAACTCACCGTGACGCGCTCTTTATAATTTGTCTCCGTGAAGATTCTAGTTTCTAACGACGACGGCTATCAGGCACCGGGCATCATCGCTTTGGTTGAAGCACTGAAAACCGTCGCCGACATCACCGTCGTCGCCCCAGCGCGCGACCGAAGCGCCACCTCAAATTCCATCACGGTTGATCGTGCGCTGCGAATCGAGCGCGCTGCCAATGGTTTCTATTTTGTCGACGGTACGCCCGCTGATTGCGTGCACGTTGCGGTGACCGGCTTTCTGGATTTCCGGCCCGATTTGATTGTTTCGGGCATCAATCACGGTTCGAATTTGGGCGATGACACGATTTATTCGGGCACTGTAGCTGCGGCCATGGAGGGCTTGTTGCTGGGCATTCCTGGCATCGCGGTCTCGCTCACTGCCAAACCCGCAGCGCATTTCGAAACGGCCGCGCAAGTTGCGCTATCGCTCGTAAAGCGCTTTCAAGCCAAGCGGCCGGTGGCACCGTGGCTTCTCAATGTCAATGTGCCCGACGTGGCGCACGAACAGCTTCGAGGAGTGCGCACCGTTCGCCTTGGCAAACGTCATCAAGCTGAGCCCGTGGTGAAGACCATTCGCCCCGACGGTGAAATCGAATGGCGCGTTGGCCCCGTCGGCGCGGCCGCCGATGCGGGTCAAGACACCGATTTCGGTGCGATCGCAGCGGGCTACGCATCAGTCACTCCGCTTTCCGTCGATCTCACGCAGTTCGATCAACTCCGAAGCGTCTCCGGATGGCTGGCGTGAAAACGCTCACGCCGGGGGGCGATTCGTTAACTCGCGCCACCGCCGGCATGGGCATGGCCTCTGAGCGCACTCGGCTTCGGATGATTTCAAGGCTTCGCGAGCAGGGCATCACCGATGATGTGGTGCTCGCGGCGATGGCGGCGGTGCCACGGCATATGTTTGTTGACGACGGCTTTGTGAGCCGTGCCTATGATGATGTTTCATTGCCGATTGGCTTCGCGCAAACGATTTCTCAGCCATTTTCTGTGGCTCGGTCTTGTGAACTAGCACGCGGCGGTCGGGCGCTTGATTTGGTGCTCGAAATCGGCGGCGGCTGTGGTTATCAAGCCGCAGTGCTCGGTAGGCTCAGTCGCGAGGTGTACACCATCGAGCGGATCGGCGCGTTAGCGGCCAAAGCGCGGCAAACCTTGTCGAGAATTGGCGCGAAAAACGTCAAAGTTCGCAACGCTGATGGCCAAGAAGCGGCGTCAAACGTGGTGCTCTTTGACGCCATTGTCGTAGCGGCAGGCGCAGCGGCCGTGCCGCAAAACCTGTTGCAGCTTTTGGCCGAAGGCGGTCGCATGGTGATACCGCTCGGGTCAATGACCGAACAGCGGCTCACACTGATCACCCGAACTAGGGACACGTTCCAACAACAATCTTTTGACGCGGTCGTATTCGTGCCGCTCAAATCAGGGCAAGAATAGATGAAGTTTTCAATGATTCGTGTAAGCGGCTTGGCGGCCATCGGTGCGGCAGTGTTGGTGGCAAGTTGTTCGACCAATGTACCTGCGCCAGTGGCAGATCGAAGCGTTCGTCCCGCCGCGCCGCCGAGCGCTGCGCCTTGGCCGGTGGTCGTGCAGCCCGATCCAAGGCCGCTGCCGTCCGCCGCGCCCAATGCGCCGGTCATCGAGCGCGCCGCACCGCCAGCCACGATCTCTGGCGCGCCGATTGGTGTGTCTGCTAGCCCGCTGCCGCCGGTGAGCGCTGCCCAATCGGGCAACACCGCCGGTTCGCAGTTTCACGTCGTTCAACGCGGCGAAAATCTCTACCGAATTGCGCTCAATAACGGCATTGACCTGAACGCGCTGGCCGAATGGAACGGCATCACGCCCGCAACCCCCATTCGTGAAGGCCAAGTGTTGCGATTGAGGCCGAACACCGGTGCTGGCGGCGCTCCCACCACCCCAGCGGCCGCCGCTCCAGGAAGCATCATTAGCGTGACGCCGATCCTCACGCCGCCGTCTTCGACGCCCGCTGGAAGCGAACCGCCGATGCGCCGCGAGCCGCGCGCGGTTCGTGCACCGTATTCCGATGGCTCGCTGGCCGCGATGCAGCGCGAATCGGCAGCGACCGGCGTATTGCCCACGGGCGCCGCGAGCGCCCCGGGCGCGTCGGCAGGTTCAACCGCAGGTGCGCCGTTCGACCCATCGCGCTCCGCGCCGCCCGCAACGGTCGGCACTGCGCCGCCGTTGGCGTCGGGCGCGGCCACTGGGGCTACGCAGCCAGCCACTCCGGCAAGCGCTGCCACCACGAGCGTGGAGCCCGACATTCGCCCCGGTAACGGCGTTGAGCGCGAAGGTGTGCTCTGGACTTGGCCTACCGTGGGTCGCGTCGCCAGTAAGTTCAACGACAAAGGTGCGATGAAAGGCATTGACATCGCCGCCAATGCCGGTGCGCCGGTCGTTGCGGCGGCGGCGGGCAAAGTGATTTACGTAGGCAAGGAACCGCGAGGCTACGGCCAAATGCTCGTTGTGAGTCACGCCAAAGAAACGGTCAGCGTGTATTTCCACACCGACAAGGTCACGGTGAAGGAGCAACAGCGTGTGACCTTGGGGCAGCGTTTGGCGGAGGTCAGCGACGCCTCAGGAAACAAGATGCACTTTGAGGTGCGCCGTCAAGGACGACCCATTGATCCGATCTCGTTGATGCCCAATCGAAACTAGTCGGCGCGTCGAACCGCTCACGAGTCTCTCTCAACAGCATTTCTTGCGAAGCCATGATTCGCCTGGCCTCGACGCATTTTTCGCGCTTAATTGAAAACGTTCTATGATGACTTATAGGCTATACGCCGCTTGGCCTGTAAACGTAAAGCTGATTAGGATTCCTTCGCAACGCTTCGCTTTCGCCGAGCGTTCCGCCCAGCGAGGCGGCGCGTTCAATTGCTGCAGCGCGCCCCGTCGGGCCAACCTCGCGTCCTGATCCACCGTCGCGTCGAGCGCCGGTTGTAGCCGAGCAACACCTCGGGGCGTTTGAACTGCCAACCTCCGCGCACGAGCGCCGCGTTGCACGATTTCCGTGCCACAATCGTGTGACACCGTTTGTCGGGCTATGACCTCGGCGAACCCCGACTTTACGAATAGGAGGCTCCATGAAACAACCATCTAGCATCGCTCGCCGTTCACTACAAAAACTCGCGCTGGGCTTTACGCTGCTGCCACTGGCGGCAGCTGTGCCCCAAGCGTTCGCGCAAACAGCGAATGTCACGCTCTACGGCATTGTTGATGTGGGTGTGAGCCACGTTCAGGGCGTCAAGGGCGGCAGCGTCACTCAGCTCGCCAGCGGCATCATGGAAGGCTCACGGGGTGGTATTCGTGGCACCGAGGACATCGGCAACGGCATCAAAGCGATTTTCGCGGCTGAAATGCGTTTCGAAGGCGACACCGGCGCGCTGGGCAATCGCGCCATCAGCGGCACGCAACTTCCAGATCGTTTCACGGCGGGCTTGCCACCAGCGGTTCAAG
Source organism: Betaproteobacteria bacterium (assembly GCA_013298455.1). Classification (GTDB taxonomy): domain Bacteria; phylum Pseudomonadota; class Gammaproteobacteria; order Burkholderiales; family Casimicrobiaceae; genus Casimicrobium. Next base: position 7,052 of record JAAFHR010000112.1, read on the forward strand.
CTGCGCTAACCAACGTCGCAATCGGCCCATCGATTGGTGTCAACGTGTCGAATAAGCTTTTCGATCGTCAGGTCTACGTTGGCTTGATCACTCCCGTTGGCGCGGTGCTGGTGGGTCGCCAATACACGCCGGCGTTTGAAATTGTCAGTCGTTTCGATACGTTCTCACTGGCGAGCGCAGCCTCTGCCAGCCAGCTCGCCAGCATCCCTGCGGGCGTTGATATCCGCATGGACAACTCGGTGGTCTATCGCATTGAAAAAGACGGCATCTTTGGTAGCGCCATGTGGGCGTTTGGCGAGAGCGCAGCGGGCACCAAAAACGGCTCGATGTACGGCGTGAACGCGGGCTATCAATCCGGTCGTTTTGGCGTCGGCGCGGCTTACAACGAGAAGCGCGATTCGCTCGGCCGCAAATCGCTCAACAGCGCGGTATTTGGTGCTAACTTCAATGCTGGCCTTGCCACCGTCTACGCGATGTATGCACAGATTAAAGAGCCCAATCCAGCGAGCGGCGTTGAGCTGCGCGCCGGGCTTGTGGCGCAAGGCGTACCTGGCATTCTGGTTGACACCGGTGTGCTACCCCGCTTGATGCAAAACCTTCGTTTGATGCACGTGGGTGCAAAGGCCAATTTGGGTGTTGGCAGTTTGATGGTTGGCTACACGCAAGCCGACGACAAACGTGCGAGCAACGCCGACACCAAGTCTTACGGCGCGGCCTACACCTACCCGCTCTCAAAGCGCACCGATATCAACTTCGCGATCACCAAAGTCGACAACAACGCCAATGCGCAGGTGTTGCCCGGCGCCAACGGCTACTTGGGTGGCGTGACCGCGTTTGGTGGCAAAGACGCCACGATTACCCAGTTCTCGTTGCGTCATAAGTTCTAAATGGCTTCACTCAGTGATGTTGTGGTCACGGTCCTCGATTGATTGACTCTTAGGCACACTCAAAACGCCGCGCATCGACAAAATGCGCGGCTTTTTTTTGCCTCCGTGCGGGGAAGCAGCGCTGACGTTGTCCGCCACGTAAAATCCATCGAATGAACCTTGATAATTTTGTCTACGTGCTCGCGGTCAACGCGATCCCGTTTTTACTCGCCATCACGTTGCACGAAGCCGCCCACGGCTACGCAGCCCGAGTGTTTGGCGACCGTACCGCCGAAATGATGGGGCGTATTACGTTGAATCCCGTCAAACACATTGATTGGATTGGCACGGTGGCGATTCCGTCGCTTACCTTGCTGATTGGCGGATTCTTTTTCGGTTGGGCGAAACCGGTTCCTGTGAATACCAACAATTTGCGCAACCCCAAAACGGACATGATTTGGGTGGCAGCTGCGGGGCCCGCCGCCAATTTGGTGATGGCGATCGGTTGGGCGCTGATTTTCAAGTTTGTCGATTCGACGTCAGTCGCTGCGATTGCTCGCGCTGGCATGGCGTGGAACATCGGCCTGATGGTGCTTAATTTGCTCCCAATTCTGCCGCTCGACGGCGGGCGCATCGTGGCTGGTTTGTTGCCGGGGCCGCTCTCGTACAAGTTTTCGCGGCTTGAACCGTACGGTCTGTTTATCGTGCTCGGTTTGGCCGTTGCGGGCGTGCTGACCGTCATCCTCTCGCCGCTCTACAGAGTTGGCTACCAATTTCTCGGCGCCATCGTTGGCGCTTGATTGAATGTATGAATAAAGACCGAGTCCTCTCCGGCATGCGAGCCACTGGCTTCATGCACCTTGGCCACTACCACGGCGCGCTTAAAAACTGGATTCGTTTGCAATCCGAAATGGAGTGCTTTTACTTCGTGGCGGATTGGCATGGGCTAACGAGCCACTACGAAGATCCACGAATCATCGCGTCGAGCACCTTCGACATGGTGACTGATTGGCTCGCCGCTGGGCTCGATCCAAACCAATCGACGATCTTCATGCAAAGCCAAGTGCCGCAGCATGCGGAGCTGACGCTCCTCTT
>JAAFHR010000113.1 GCA_013298455.1 Betaproteobacteria bacterium
CGGCGCAAAACGTGTCGTTGTGACAGAAATCTTTTGGCCGAGCGATGACATAGACGCCGATTTGGTGCGAATCAACGGCTATTACAAAGCGCTCGGCAATCGCGGCGCAAAGCCTGCGAATGCCGTGCCTTGGGTGTTTCGGAAGTAGTGGGTGCTCGCGGTATCGAGCAAGATATCTGCCACCTTATTGCGTTAACGCCAGTTAAATCGGGGCGTACGGCGCCGTATTACGCCCTTTGAAATTGCATTAAAGCATGCGGATCGCCGGTAAATGCGCCGCCTTCAAACAAAAAGCTGTAAAGCAAAACGGAGCTCAGATTCGTACCCGTGGTGTGGCGCTGTGCACGCAAAGACCAAACGCCGCTGCACCAACAAAAACGGCACCCGAAGGTGCCGCTCGCTTACAACGTCAGCGCAAATTAAGCGCTAAACGAATTCCCGCAACCGCAGGTTGAAGTCGCGTTGGGATTTTTGATTACAAACTGCGCGCCCTCAAGGCCGTCGGTGTAATCGATTTCCGCGCCAACCAAATACTGGTAGCTCATGGCGTCGATCAGCAATGAGACGTCGTTTTTCTTCATTACGGTGTCGTCTTCATTCACATCTTCATCAAAGGTGAAACCGTACTGAAAGCCCGAGCAGCCGCCGCCCGTAACGAATACGCGCAATTTCAAATTGGGATTTTGCTCATCGATGATGAGATCTTTCACCTTGTTCGCTGCAGCGTCGGTGAAATTCAGTGGTGGGGGCAGTTCTGTCATCGCGTTCATGCGAATACCTCAACAAATTACTCGGACATTCGACATTATCGGGGCTCTGCCCAGATTTTTCAACCGCGCGCTGAATGTGGCTATCGCGGCGGCGGCGTTTAGCCCGTGACGGTGTTGCCGCCAATGCGCTTTAACTCAACGACTTCGGCGCGATCCGATTGGATGTGCAGCAAACGACCGTCGACCACGGCACCGACTTGCATTTCAAGGGTTTTGTAGCTCACGTCCCCGATGATTTTCGCGTTGGGCAGCAGCTCGAGGTATTCGGTGGCATAGACGGGCCCGTTGACGGTGCCATCGATCACCACGTGCGAGACGCGAATTTCGCCGTCTACCTGCGCTTTTTCGCTAATGACGAGTGTAGCCACGCCGTCGTTATGGCAGTGAATGTGTCCTTGAACCTTGCCGTCAACACGAAGCCCGCCCACGAAATCAATGTCACCACGAATGGTCGTCATGGCGCCGATCAGGCTATCAATTTGCTTTTGCGGTACGTGGGATTTTTTGCGTCCGAACATGACGATTCCTCAGTGAGTGATGAAGCGCGGCTGGAAAACCAAACACGCGTCTGAATTTTAGTGCGAACGCAGGCAGCAAACGAGCTTCATCACAGCTGCAACGCCTGTTGCGCCTTCGGCTCTTTGGCGCCCGATTGAAACACCCGAACTTGCAGCGTTTTGATTTGTGCGCCCGACGGCACTTTGATCATGCCTTCAACGCGCTGATAGGCCTTGAAGTCGAGCGTGAGCGTGGGCGCTAGATCAGGTTGATCTTCGGGCAGGTTGAGTGTTGTTCGTTTGTTGTCGTTGACGAGTGACGCGGTGATCAACATGCGGCCTTTGAATGCGGCGTCGGCGCTGCCTTGCACGACGAGCGCGCGGAAGCGGTAGGTGTCGGCCGTTTCGCGCTCAGCTTGCAGGCGCTGCACAGCCAGACCGTTTTTTGCGCCAGCGCTGCCGATTAGTTTTTCGAAGAACGCCGTTTCTTCTTTGAGCTGCGTGTTTTCCTGTTGCAGCGAGAGCAATTGTTTGGCCATCACGTCTTTGGCACCAACAGCCATTTGCGCGCTGTTCGTCAACTCGATTTGATTCTTTTTGAGCTCTGCGTTTTCAGCGCGAAGTGCGGTCAGCTCTTCGGTCATCTTTTTGCGTTCTTCTTCGACTTTGCCAACGTTGAAGCCCGCAAAAATTCGACCTGCGTCAAAGCCGCCGTAAAAAAGACCAAAGAGCACCGCGGCAATCACGGCAGTCACGGTGGCTTTGACTTTCCAAGACCAATGGGTGCGCACCGAGAGTTTGGGCGCCGCTACGCCAAAGCGCCGACGTAGGCCTGAAATGATGCGATCAGAACGGAGCAGAGCCATGACGAGGCGCCTCTTGACGCTCGCCTAGGGCGACAGCGGAAGCGTTGAAAGCCCTGCGTTTTCGGGCAGACCAAACATGACGTTCATGCACTGAACGGCTGCGCCCGCGGCACCCTTCATCACGTTGTCTTGCGCAACCAGTACGAGCACGGTGTCGCCATCTTGCGGGCGGTGCAGCGCGAGGCGAAGCATGTTGGAGCCGCGTGTAGAGCGGGTTTCTGGGTAGCTGCCAAAGGGCATCACATCGATGAATTGCTCGCCTTTGTAGGCGGCCTCAAAAAGCGCTTGCAGTTCATCGTTGCTCGTGGGTTTCGTCAGTCGCGCATAGAGCGACGAGAACATGCCACGAATCATCGGTGTGAGATGCGGTGTGAAGAGCAGACCGACTTTTTCGCTGCTGAATTCTTGCAAGCGCGCAACGGTTTCGCCGTGGTGACGATGACCGGAAACACCATAGGCCTCCACGTTGTCACTGGCTTCGCAATAAAGAAAGCTGAGCTCTTCTTTTTTGCCGCCGCCGGAGATCCCAGTTTTGCAATCGGCGATCAGGTGCGCCGCATCGACGATGCCCGCTTTCAAGAGCGGCATGAAACCGATTTGCATCGTTGTCGGATAGCAGCCGGGATTGCCGATGACGCTCGCTTTTTTGATCGCGTCGCGATTGAGTTCGACCAAGCCGTACGCTGACTCTGCGATGAGCTCGGGGCAGCTATGCGTCATCTTGTAGGTTTTTTCGAACTGCGTGACGTCGCGGTAGCGGAAATCAGCCGCAAGATCGATCACTTTGATGCCGTTGGCGACGAGCTTGGGGGCGTCGGCCATCGCAACACCATGGGGTGTGGCGTAGAAAACGACGTCGCACTGAGTCAAATCTGCCGTTGCGGTGTCGCTAAAGACGAGATCGCAGCGACCCCGGAGACTTTGAAACATCGAATCAAGGCGCATGCCAGCGTCTTTGCGCGATGTCGCCATCACAACTTTGGCATGCGGGTGCAGCGTGAGCATGCGGAGCAGTTCGACGCCGGTGTAGCCCGTGCCGCCGACGATGCCAACCTTGACAGTTTTTTCAGCACTCATTTCGCGTGATCCTGTAGCTCATTGACGACAGAGAGGGTACCCCAAAAAGCACAAAGGCCGCGGTTCAACCGTGGCCTCGTTCGATGTTGCTCGCGCCCGCAAGACGCAGTGAGCGGGATGCAGTGCGAGGCGGGAATCGGCGACGTGTACGAGTAGTACACGAGCTGATTTCCAACGACGCAATGCGCCCGCGCAACAAGTCTTAGCGCTTCGAGAACTGCTTACGACGACGTGCCTTGCGCAAGCCGACTTTCTTACGTTCAACTTCACGCGCATCGCGTGTAACGAGGCCTGCTTTTTTCAGGTCTGGCTTGTAGGCCGCATCGTATTCGATGAGCGCGCGGGTGATGCCATGACGCACCGCACCGGCTTGACCCGATTCGCCGCCGCCCATCACGTTGACCATGATGTCGAAGCTCTCGAGATTGTTCGTGATTTCGAGCGGCTGACGCACGATCATGCGGCCGGTTTCACGAGCGAAAAACTGGTCAACAGGCTTACCGTTTACAACGATGGCGCCCTTGCCCGCTTTGATAAACACACGAGCCACGGCGCTTTTGCGACGACCCGTACCGTAGTGGAAATTACCGATCATTTTGATGATTCCTTGGGGTGGGTCGATTATTTGGTGATGACGAGTGTCTTAGGCTGCTGTGCGGCATGTGGGTGCGCGTCACCCGTGTAGCACTTCAACTTCTTGAGCATCGCATAACCGAGCGGGCCCTTTGGGAGCATGCCTTTGACTGCGTGCTTCAAAACACGATCCGGATACTTGGCGTGCATCTTGTCGAACGTGGTTTCGTAGATGCCACCGGGGAAGCCGGAGTGGCGGAAATAGGTTTTTTGCGCTGCCTTGTCGCCTGTGACGCGGAGCTTGTCAACGTTGGTCACGATGACGAAATCGCCCGTGTCCATGTGTGGCGTGAAGGTGGGCTTATGTTTGCCGCGCAGACGAAGCGCGACTTGGCTGGCCAGACGGCCGAGCACTTGATCGGTGCCATCAACCAGGAGCCAGTCCTGTTTGATATCAGCCGGTTTGGCGGAATAGGTTTTCATGGGGAAAGTGCCTTAAACTCGATTGGTGTTGTGCAAAAAGCGGTGACCCCGTTTTCGGGCTCTGTCGCCTAAAGCGTTATGAGTAACTCGACGGCTTTTCGAGCCGAGCCCGCGATTATAGCCCGGAAACGGGCCGCGCGTACTGATTTTGCATAGAAAAACGGCAGGCCCGAGGGGTCTGCCGCTAAAGGATGTCTCACCAAAGGAGGAGGAAGGAGGGACATCAGTCGTCTGATAAGGAGGAGGAACCAGACGACGAACAAATTGTTCCATGCTGCACTGCACAAGTCAAGCGAAATTGCTGCGCTGCGGCAAAATTCCCCTAGTCAAAAAACTCTAGTTCTGGAATGACAAAATGAAGTCAACGATTAAGTGGATGGACAACGTTCAATTTGTGGCCGAAGTGGGCAGCGGTCACGCGATGGTGATCGACGGTGCGCCCGATTATGGCGGTCGAAACACCGGTGCACGACCGATGGAGTTAGTGCTTGCTGGCGCTGCAAGCTGCACGGCGTTTGACGTGGTGCTGATGCTCAAAAAAGCGCGGCAGAACTTCACTGCGTTTTCGGTTGAAGCTGAAGCCGAGCGCGCAACCGAAGATCCGAAGGTGTTCACCGCGATCAAACTGACGTTTCGGGTGACCGGTCCGGCGATTGATCCGAAAGTCGTTGAACGCTCCGTGAAGCTCTCAAAAGAGAAATATTGCTCCGCAACAGCGATGCTCGGCCACACGGCGCAAATCACGACTGAAATCGTGATTTCTGAGGCTTAACGATGTCGTCCAGCCCCACCAAAACAGCGCGCGTCGCCATCGTCACTGGCGGCGCGCGTGGGATCGGTCTGGCCATCGCGACTTGGTTTTTGGAGCGCGAATACGCCGCCGTACTGCTCGACAACAACGCGCCGGCTTTGAAGCTCGCCGCCGAAACGCTTGAGGCCCGGTTTGCCGGGAAGGTTTTGGCGATCAATTGCGATGTGTCCGATCCGGCGCAGGTCGATGCCGCTGCAAGCGCCGTGAAATCAAGGTTTGGGCGTGCTGATGCGTTGGTGAACAACGCCGGGGTGGCGGTTTTCAAACCCATTCTTGAAACGACGTACGCGGAGTTTCGGCATGTGCTCGCAACCAATCTCGACGGCGCGTTTCTCTGCACCCAAGCCTTTGCGCCGATCATGATTGCAGGCGACGGCGGCGCGGTGGTCAATATCGCGTCGATCTCGGGGCTCAGAGCGAGCACGCTTCGTGTGGCCTACGGCACGAGCAAAGGTGCGCTTATTCATTTGACCAAGCAACAAGCCGTGGAGCTTGGCAACGTGGGCGTTCGCGTCAACTGCATCGCGCCCGGTCCGGTCGACACCGAAATGTCAAAACTCGTGCATTCCGTGGCGATCCGTTCGGATTATTACGACACAATTCCGCTCAATCGGTATGGCACGACGGAAGAAATCGCCGAAGCGGTGGGCTTTTTGTGCGGCCCCGCGGCGAGCTTCGTCAACGGGCAAGTGCTCGCGGTCGACGGCGGTTTTGATGCGGCAGGCGTGGGTTTGCCAACACTTCGCAGACAATTCGACCAACCGGCGTGAGTCACATCGGCAGTTGAAACGTTCGAATGACGCTGCCGCCATAGCGGCGAACTGGGGATTACCAATGAAACGGCTTTTTTCATGCGCTTCAGTCGCAACGCTCTTAGCGATTGCATTGCTGAGCCCCGCCGAAGCTCAAACCGGACGCTTGAACGACACCGGTCAGACCCGTTGTTACGCAGCCAATGCGAGCATCGCGAGCTGCACAGCCGCCATCACCGGTAACTCAGGCGAGCGGCCCCACCAAGACGGCCGCTACGGCCGTGACGCTGCGGGTGCGGTCAAGGTGGGCGGAGGTCTGGCGGGTTTTGATTTCACCCGAATCTGTTGGAACGGATCGCCTGAGGGCACGGTTTCGGGCCCCAATCCGTGCACCGGTACGTTGGTCGCCAACACGACCCTCACGCCCAGCGCCACACCAGCGACCGATTGGGCGTGCACGCGCGACAATGCGACGGGCGTTACTTGGAGTCTGCGTCACAGTGGCACGACCGACTGGAATACCGCCACGGGCGCGGCATTTCGAAACGTAGGGCACAACAGCGCGTCTCGCTGCGGAGACGCCTCTGGCTGGCGAGTTCCAACCCGCCGCGAGTTGCTCTCGGTCCTCGCCGATGAGCTCACGGGCGCAACGCAATTTGACACGTCCTTCCACCCCGGCGCAGGCACAACTTGGTATTGGTCAAGCGATTCGGTCGCGACGAACCCAGCAAGCGCTTGGACGGTCGTCTCTGTGAACGGCAACACTGGAATCATCGTGAAGACCAACACCACCGCCTTGCCGGTCGCCGTTTTGGTTCGTAGCGACGGGCCGCCGCAGCCGATCTCTTACGCGATCAACGGCAACGGGACGGTGACTGACAATCTGACGGGCTTGATGTGGGACCGCTGCTCCGCCGGGCAGACGAGTGTGAGCGCCCCGTGCGACACCGGAACCGCGACACGATTTTCTTGGAGCGATGCCTTGCTGCAGGTGAGCGCACTCAACACCGCCAATCATTTGGGCTTTAGCGATTGGCGCATGCCCAACAAAAACGAGCTTGAAAGTCTCGTCAAAATTGCTGGGTCGAGTGCGCCGTTTATTGACAGTGCAGCGTTCCCCAATGCGCCAACCACGCAGAATCAGTTTTACTGGAGCTCAACGACCTTCGCCGGCGGGGGCGATCAAGCTTGGCAGGCGGATTTCGCCAGCGGCGGGCTAGCTCCCGGATTTCGCAACATCCGGTTTTATGACAGCAGCGTTCGTGTGGTTCGTGGCGGCATCGCACCAGCAGCGTTTGATTTGTTAACGCCCGCAATTGGCGCGCAGTGTGGCGCGGCTCACACCACGGTTCGAACGACAGCGCCCACTGCGAATTTATGCACCTCGGGCGTTGCAAGCCCGGTCACGACGAACCCCAACAACTTTGCGTGGACTTGCTACGGCTTCCATGGCGGCAACAACGCAAGCTGCAGTGCAACCGTGGCTCGCACAGTTACGCCCAGCGCCACCGCGGGTGGCAGCATCAGCCCAAACACCGCACAGCTGATCGGACACGGCGCCACAATTCTTTTCACGGTCACCCCAACAGCGGGTTACGGCGCGAGCGTTACGGGTAGCTGTGGCGGTACGTTGACCGGAAGCAGCTTCACCACAAGCCCCGTTACTGCCGACTGTACAGTCGTTGCGAATTTCTGTTCGCTTGATTTCAATGGCGACGGCATCGTCAACGAAACCGATGCCATCTTGTTCACGCGGTGGCTGTTGGGCGTTAGGGGCGACGCGCTCGTCGCGGCAATTGCACCCTTTCCAGCCAATCTCTCGGCCACTGCGTTTGCGAGCGCGGTGAGTTCTCGAATGGTCTTTAACGCTGCACACAATTTAGACAACAGCGCGGGCAGCGGAGGGGGTTTGGATGCCGCAACCGATGGGCTGCTGTTGCTGCGTTTGGCCCGCGGTCTGCCAAACGATGCGATCACGCCCGGCGCGTTAGCGGCTGGCGCGCTTCGCACATCGGGCAGCGCGATCCGAGCGCACGCAAACTCGGCCTGTGGTGCGAATTTTTAACGCGAGCGTTGGTGGTCTGACACCCCAAGCTTTTGGGGGGAAAGCCTTAATTCGTCGAGGGAATATGCGGAGTTAGCAGATTTTCAAGAATTACGATAACGTTCTTGAAACCCAAGTAAATTATGGCGTTCGCTCAAAAAGCTCATTGGATTAGCGATATCACGCCAAACTGAGTCCGACGCCGCGTGTTGTCGTGCTGAGCGCGGCGCTTCATTAGGTGAGACCTCTGCACAACTGCCAACTAAGCGCGCATCCCCCCAGACTCGTCATTCCCGCCCTTCGACAAGCTCAGGATAAACCTCGCTTCGCTCGAGCGGGAATCTATGGTGAGTTGAGCAAAATCAATCACTTGGAGCATGACTCTTCAGCGACCATGGATTCCCGCCTTCGCGGGAATGACGGATAAGGTAGTTGTGCAGAGGTCTCTGGGTGGCAAACAGATCTAGCCGCACTGAACGCGCTGGGTGCGTCGCTGATCCTTCGCTTTGCTCAAGATGACAAGTCTGCATCTGAGTCATGTCGATAATCAGGAAAACTTATCAACCCAACGACGGATGCAAACCACCACTCACCGGACGCAGCGGATGTTGGTCAAACATCAGCAAATCGCAGGCCGCACCCACGCCGAGTTCGTTGGGGATGATGAATTGGCCGTCCGACAATTTCGGGTGTTCGTTGAACACCATCAAGCGAAATAAATCGCTCTCGCCGAGCTGATATTCGAGCAAATCGCAACCCGCCGAAATGGCGCAGGTTTGCAGAGATGCGTAGTTGCAAATCGGGCCTGTCGGATTGTGCGGCGCGGTTTGAATGCCGTGTTTGCTCGCGAGCGCTGCGATGTCTAAAAGCGCACCCATGCCGCCGCAATACTTCACGTCGGGCATGATCGTGTCGTACAAACCGCCCTCGATAAACGGCCGAAATCCGCTGCATCCCGTTTGCATTTCAGCCCCTGCTAAGCGCACGCCCATATCGTTGGCGCGGCGTCTCAGCATGGCAATGGCCGCGTGTTGCTCAGCATGTTG
>JAAFHR010000114.1 GCA_013298455.1 Betaproteobacteria bacterium
TGCCCATCATCGTCACCACACACTTGATAGGCGGCATGACGCTCTTCGCGCTCTTGATTTGGTTTTGGATGCGCGAACGGGATCGATCGGGTGACGTGCGCGCTACCCCAATTGCCGCCAGCGGGGCAACGCGCGGCTTGGTGTGGCTTGCGATTCTGGTGTTAGCGGGGCAAATTTTCTTGGGCGGCTGGGTCAGCACGAACTACGCCGTACTGGCCTGCGCCGATTTTCCGACCTGCATGGGCAGCATGAATCCGAGCGTGGATTGGAGCAAGGGCTTTAGCTTTGTTCGCGAACTCGGAAAAAACGCGGATGGTACGTACTTGTCCGTCGAAGCGCTCCGAGCCATTCACTGGGCGCATCGCATCGGCGCACTGGTGGTGACGGTGGCCATCGTTGCAGCGGCGGTGTCGTTGATGCGCGCCGATCAGGCGCTAAAACGGCAAGCGCTGTTTATCAAAATCGCTTTGACCCTGCAGATCCTGATCGGCATTTCCACCGTGGTGTTTGATCAGCCGATTGCTGTGGCGACCGCGCACAATTTCTTCGCAGCAGTGCTTTTGGGGACGCTCATCGTGGCGGCCTACCGAGTGACGGCGAGAGCACGCAATGCCGCTGGATTTTGAAATACTGACTCAGCGCATTTGCATCGAAGAGCAGCCTGAGCGCTGATTTAAGTGCCGAGCGAGTCAACTGCCTGCGCCAATGCTCCAATACACGCCGAGACAGCCGATCAGGCCAGCCGCCGAGCGCATTGACGCTGCGATTGGCGGCTGATCAACCCGACTAATCGCTATTGCAGCGCCGTGCCGCAGTTGGCGTTCAAGTTATTCCGGGTGGTTTCCCATTCTCCCTGGGTGATCGACGTACCGACCACGGCTGCAGCGGAGCTGAATCCGAGCATCGAGCGAAGTAGGATCAAGCCTTCGCGACTCGCGAGCACTTGGCCATCGTTATTCATGTCGAGCTTGCAGGCGGTAGGGCCAGCGAGTGCGACTTGCGACTCAAAGGCACCCATGTCAACGGCTGAGCCAAATACACGAGCAAAGCCGACGCCGCGTTGATCGGAGGTTAGCGTGGATGTTGTCGTACCCGAATCGAGGGCCGGGCTGCCACCGCGCAGCGCATGGGTCGGAATGCCGCCACCGTTTTGCGCGAGTCCTTCGAGCTTGGCGTCGAGGTTGCAAAGGTTGCCGTTGCTGCCGCAGAAGCCAGCGGGGAATGCGCCAGCTTCAAAGAGCGAGTTATTGACGGTGTAGGTTACACCGGCAGTCGCTGGCAAAAAGGCGGGCCAGAAGCCGGAGCCGAATTGGTACTGGCCAAAGATGCTATTTTTGAGCACGACGTTGGCGCTTGGTGCACCTGGATCGTTGGCGAAGGCGGCAGCGTTCAGACCAGTCGCATTCGCTGCGTTTCGCGCGAGAGTCACGTTTTCAAAAAGTACGTTCGCCGTGCCACTGGCGACCTTCGTGTTGATCGTTACTACATCGCCGCCATTGGCATTCGTGATCTCATTGCCAGAAAACGTCGTGTTCTTGACGGAGAAATCGCCAAGGCGATTGAGCAGGAGCGCAGAGATGCTGTTCGCGCGATTTCGCACAAACGCAGAGTCACTGATTTGGTAAACGCGTCCAGCAACAACGGGCTGCAGGGTAATACCAGCTTCGTTTTGCTGGGCATAGTTGTCGCGCACCGTTAACTTGGTGCCCGTGAACGTACCGACGTCGCTGACGCGAAACACACCAAATCCGCCGTCGACGCTACCTTTGTAGGTTCGGTTATCGGCGATGGTCACGTTGGTCATTACCACCGATGTATTGAGCGACAAATCCCCAGCGCTGTTGCCGCCACTGAGCGCTGCGGTCGTTCCCTCCACCTCGTTTGCAACAATTTGGGAATTGGCGATGCTGACGTCACCGCTGCAAAACACTCGGAAACCGCCAAGCGAATGGGCTGCGATGTTCCGCTCAACAGACACATTCGTCAAATTAACCGCGCGCTTCTGAGTACCCACGCAGCCGCTGGTGTTCAAGAAATCGCTACTGATCTCAAATCCGCCGATACGTCGCTCTGAGTAGTTGCCAATCACGCTCACATCGTTGAGGGTGGTCGTGCCGCCCACGGTGGTCACCGCGAAACCGGCACGTTGACCACGAGCTGTATTCCCGAGAAAGCCGCTCGATGTAATCGTCACATCATCGGTGACGGTAGAGACTAGCATCCCCGCATAGCGGCCATTGCCATCATCTGCCGTCGGGTCCGTCGCAGGGGAGGTAAGTACGGGAACGCCAAGCGCGCTGTTGGCCAGCACTGCGCTGTTGGAAATCGACACTGAGGTGGCATTGACGATCTGCAGACCACCAGTTCGCTCGGCGCTGTTGCCTTCGATGCGACTGTTGGAGATCGAGACCGCACCCACTTGACCTGATCCAGAGCCGATTGCGGCTGCACCCGCCTCAGAGCGGCTGGTTGACAAGCCACGTCGCGCACGATTGCTCCGCGCAGTCACGTTATTCAGGGTGACGTTGGGTCGTAAGTTGCCATTAAGCAACGTCTCGAACACGCCAAACGCTCCGCCCAAACCCGTAGTCGTGGCACTGCCGTAACTCTCGCATCCATCGAACACGACATTGGTTAGCGTGACGCTCTCTCGTGAGAAGAAGCACCCACCCGCGCCAGCGGTGCTGCGGCCGCGGTAGAAAGTTACGTTGGAAATCGATATCGGCTCATCCGTGGTGGTGCTGCCATTTGATGCTAACAGCAATCTGCGCCCTAGCGACTCGCTCAACTCGCCGCTAATGATGAGCTCGCCACTGGCCGGGCCATTGATCGTGACCTCGCGTGAGGCAAAGAGCAGCCAGCTGGCGGTCGCCGGCTCAGGTGAGATCGGCGCAACGCTCATCGACTGCGCATTGAGTCTGATCGTGCCCGTGGGCGTGATGTTGATGACGTCAGCGCCACTGCCTGCGGTGCAGCCACCCACAGCAACATCAAGGTTCGCCGCTGCCATGGCCATGCGGAGCGTGCAATTTGCGCTGACGACGGACGTTGTGAGCGCCGTGTCCGAAAACGTTGCACCGAGGTTGTTGACGTAGACGTCGTCAGCCAAGGTGTTGACCGTAATCGTGGCTGCGCTCGCCACACCGCACAGCGCGGCAAGCGACAGCGCAGTCAACGTTTTTGCGAACAGAGAACCCCCAGCGCATCCCCATCGATTGCGCGATATTGCTTTCGTCATGTCAACCCCCGTCAGTGATGTTTAAGTGTTAACGGCACCAATATATGACCGTCAAATACCGCAAAAGTGTAAGCCAGTTAGGCTCAATCTAGCCCACCTAAACACGTAGGATGGGGCTAGGTGTTGCACGCACGCCGCAGTGCTAACAGCCCCCATTTCCTTAACAGCTCTTTTTTAATTCGCAAATATTATTCTGGGGTTTCGGCTGATTTTTGATTGTTTCGGAAAATCGTGAAAAACGTCTGGAGCCCACAAATTTAATGGTTTCTTCTTATAAAGCCGTAAGCGTTTACGCGTCAGTTTTCTGCAGTAGGCGGTGCCGAAGCTTCGATCACGAAGCTAAAAAGATGCACATTCAATCGGCGCTAAGCAGCGCGCAAAAAACGCGCTTGCCGCAAGGGTTGCCCCAAAATGCCCGTCACTCGCCGCGCACCGCTCCTTCGCGGCGTGGATCGGCACCGCCGCGCCAGCCGGTCGGGTTGCCGCCTTTGCTGTACGTTCGCTGCAGCGCTTGGATGCCGCTGGTGAAATCGATCAAGCGAACGCTGTGACCGCGAGCTTCGAGGGCGTCTTTCATCGATTCCAATGCGGTACCTGCTTCGAGTTCGGTCGGCCCATTCCTCGATCCGAAATTGGGAAGATCAATGGCCGTTTGCGGATCGAGATTCCAATCGATGAGGCCGATCAAAGTTTTGGTGACGTAAGGGATGATCGCGCTGCCGCCTGGTGAACCCGCAACGATGCTGACGCGGCCTTTGGCGTCGTAGACAATCGTTGGCGCCATCGAGGAGCGTGGGCGCTTTCCGGGCTGAACCCGATTGGCTATCTGCTCAAATGTGTCGCCCCGCTTCTCGCTCGGGAGCATCGAAAAATCGGTGAGCTCGTTGTTGAGCATAAAGCCCCCCACCATGCGCCGGGCGCCGAAAATGTCCTCAATTGTGGTGGTCATCGACACCGCGTTGCCCCAGCGATCCACGGTAGAGATGTGCGAGGTGCCCGTCAAATTAGCGCTTGGATCTGCCGCCTGCGCGGTTTTGAGACCCGGCGGCGTCCCCGGTTCGGCGCGCTTCATGCTCTGCTTCATATCGATCAAATCGCCGCGCGATTTCATGTAAGCGGGATCGGTGAGCCCGGCCGGTTGATCGACGAAATCTGGATCAGCGAGATACTTGCCGCGATCGGCGAAGGCGAGCCGCCCTGCCTCGGAAATCACGTGCAGGCTGTCGACCGAATTCGGCCCCCAGTTGGAGAGCGGGAAGCGCTCGAGCGCCGCGAGCATTTGCGCAATGGCTACACCACCAGACGACGGCGCAGGAAAGCCGCAAACGCGACTTCCGCGGTATTCCGAGCAAATCGGTGTGCGCTCGATCACGCGATACTTTTGCAAATCATCGATTGAGAGATCGCCGCGTTGTTCGGGCGTTTCGCCAGCGGCTGCTGCTGCAACCATGGCGCTCGCGAGATCGCCGCTGTAAAAGGCGTTGGGGCCGCGCTCGGCAATCGCTGCGAGCGTTTTGGAGTATTCGGGGTTTCTCAGAACATAGCCAACGGGATGAGCCTCGCCGGTGGCGTTGAAAAAATAGCTGCGCGAAGCTGCATCGTTTTTCAAGAATCGATCTAGCTTAATCACCGTGTGCAAACGCGGGCTCACCGGAAAGCCCTGGGTGGCGAGCGAGATCGCTGGCGCAAACAGCGCGCTCCAAGCCAGTTTGCCGTGCTCTTGGTGCATCTTGGCCAAAAGCGCCACAGTGCCGGGTGTGCCAATACTTTTGCCGCTGGTCACGGCGCTGTAGAACTCCATCGGTTTGCCATCGGCCGCCAGGAAGCGCTCTGGCGTGGCGGCAGCGGGTGCGGTTTCACGGCCATCGTAGGCGCGGAGCCGTTTAGCGCGGACTTCGTTGGCGCTATGCACAAGCGCAAACGCACCGCCGCCGATGCCCGAGCTTTGCGGTTCGACCAAACCCAACACGAGCTGCGCGGCGATGGCTGCGTCGACTGCGCTACCTCCTTGCCGCAAGATCGCTAACGCCGCATCGGAGGCGAGCGGATTGGCCGTGGCCACGCCCTGTTTTTCGAAGGCGGCGAGCGATTTGCGCGATAGCCCCGACGGCGGCTCAGGCGCGGGGGGCATGCTGTTGGCACTCGGCGACGCGCTCGATCCCAACGATGGCGACGGCGTGAGAGCGACGCCACCACTCGGCGCGTCAGCGCTGGTAGTTTTGGGCGGCGTAACAACCACCGCCATCGCCGACTTGGTGTCTGCGTCTGCGCCAAACACTGGAAGCGGCAACATGGGTCGAGCTAACACGCGGGCATTGCTTGCTCCGGCGTCCGAGCTAGCCGAGGGGAACGACAACGCGGTTGACGCTTTGAGCGCCAACGAATCGGCATTCGCCGAGGCTGCGGCGCTCGCAACGGCCGGGGTGGTTGGTTCAGCGGGGATCTGGCGCTCGGTGGCTACCGGTGTGGTCGTGGCCATCGCGGCGGCTGCAGTGGTCGCTGCAGTTGCACTTGCGGCCGTGCTTGCGACCGCGTCTGCCGCAGCGGTGGCCGATGGGCGAGGTGCCAGCGCGACAGGCACACCGGCGGCAGGCGCAGGCGGCGCAGCCACCGGCGACGAGTCGCTCGTTGCAACCGCAGACGCAGACGCAGTGGGTGCCAGCGATAGGCGCGGGACCGGCGCTAGGGAGGGCGGCGGCGCGGCGACACGGTCTGCTGAAGCCGACGCGGCCGACGCAGATGCTATCGATGCCGGGCTAGCGTTTGCTAGCGGCGACGTCGCTGCAGCCCCGCCTAAAGTGTCAGCCGCGCTAGGCAGGATGGCAGAGGCGACTGCTGTGGTTGGCGCGGCTGGTATCGGCGTTGGCGCTGCAGTTGCCACGGCGGCGGGAGCAACGCTCGCGACGGGTGCAGAAGCCGCGGGTGCTGCGGCTTCTGCGGCCGCAGCCACCGGCATTGCTAGCACGTCGGACGACGGTTTCGCCACAGTCGTGGTGGCCGGCGTGGCGGCTGCAGCAGTGACGTTTGACGCCGGGCTCGCCGTTGCGCTTACCGCAGCCGTCGCGGTCGGCGTTGACACGGCGACGGGAGGCTCGACAGGTGCCGCAGCGGCGGGCATGCTGGCGGAGGCAACCGGAGTCGATGCTGCAGGCTGGGTGGCGACGACGGCTACAGGCGCAGGGACAACCGCAGGTGTCTCTGCTGGCGCAATCGCGGCTACAACGGGCGCAGCGCTGCTAGGTGTGCTGGCGCCGCTGGAGAGCGTGTCGGTCGATACGACCGCTGCTGCAACACTCGGTCGACCCGACACAGATTCGACGGCTGCAGCGGTCGTTGGAGCTGGCGCAACCACAGACGCATCTGCGGCCACTGAAGCCGCGGTCGCAGGAACCGCAGGAGCAGCAGGAGCCGCAGGAGCAGCGGCGGCGACGGACGGAGGCGGCGGCTCCACCACCATCACGCTGGCGTTGGCAGCAAGCGGGACCGCGACGAATCGGGGCCGCGCGGCAACCACATTCGGGTTGTTTTCCACGCGTTTAGGCTGCGCGGCTTGCGCGGCGGCTTCGGCATTCAGTGCAGCTTCAACTTCCGGGGTGATCGGCGGCGCAACCGAGGGCCGGCCTTGGGCGGCGTCAGCGGGTGTGGTGACCGGTGCAGTGATTGGCTCAGCCGTTACCGGGGTTGCGGGTTTCGCTGGGGCGCTGGGATTGGCGTCGCTCGTTGACGCGGTTGGGGGAGCGACCGGCACTGCGGCGCTGGCTGGCACAGTCACCGAAGCGGGCGACGCGGAGGCCGGGACGGGTGCAGCAGGCGCAGGTGAGAGGTTTGCGCTCGGTTGGCTCGGCTCCGAGGTCACCGGCGGCGGCGTCTGCGCGACGCATTGGGCCGCAAAAACGATGGCTACCCACGAGGAAATAAAACGCTGCTTCATACAAACTCCAGTCGCTGTCACGCCCATCGGGGTGCATCCATTTTTTGTCTTGTGGCCTGCTTGGCGCTTCGCTTCGAGCCAAACCACATCGGTTCTGCTTTAAGCTCGTGAGCATACGATGTTTACCGCGCTGAAGGCTCGCCTAACGCAGCTTCGGAGGAACCTTTCCCCAACGCCCGCTGCATCATCACTGTATCGAGCCAGCGGCCAAACTTCCAGCCCGTTGCGTGGAGCGTGCCCATATGCCGAAAGCCCATCTGAGCATGAAAACCAATGGACTTTTCGTTGGCTGAATCGCCGATTACGGCAATGATCTGACGCGCGCCCCACTGCTCGCATCGCGTCAGCAATTCCGCCATCAGAAGCCGCGCCATGCCCAGCCGAAGCGCATCGGGATGGACGTAGACCGAATTTTCGACGGTGAAGCGATACGCCGGGCGCGGGCGAAACGAGTTGGCATAGGCAAACCCCATCACCGAGCCCTGATGCTCTGCCACTAAGTAAGGCAATCCTTTGCTGAGTATTTCTGCTCTGCGGCGTGACATCTCTGCGACGTCTGGCGGCTCGATTTCGAAACTGCCAGTGCCATACCGTACCCAATGAGCGTAGATACTTTGAATCGTTGTGACGTCGGATTCAGTAGCGTTTCGAAGCAGCATGCGGGCGCGGAACAAAAAGGTGAAAGTAGTCCGAGAATCATAGCCTTGCGCAGGTGAAAAAAACGGTGGCGTGAGCTTTCGTAAGGTTCGCCGCACCGTAGCGACTAAAGCAAATAGCAATATCGTTTCGAGGAATTCACCGTGCAGCGAGTCGTTCTGCTTACCCATCAGGCCAGCACTGGTGCCTTGCTGCGCTCGGTCAGCGGCGCGTCGCGTTGGGAATTACTTATCCGATCGCAATGGGCTGACGTGCGCTCGATAAGCGCCGTCAACGATGCGGCAGCGTCGAAGTCGCTCGCTGCGCTCGTGATGGTTGTGGATTTGGCAACTTTATCGTCAGCGCGCGTTTCCGCAGAACGCGCCGTGACTGAGATCAAACGTCTAAACGGCGCAGCGCGGATCGTGCTCCTGGCGTCGGGCGCGAACATGATTGATGCGGTGGATGAGCGCTGGGCGCAAATGTGCGGCGCCGACTTGATCATTCCCGCGCTCAGCGCGCTTCGATGGGATGTTTCAGGTGTGCGGCTGCAAACGTTTATCGCGGCAAGCGAAGGCATCGATCCGAACGAAGTCGTCAAACGCTCGCTTCCTTTCGTTTTAGCGGCACAGCGGCTCGAGCGAAGCAATACATCGCTGGCTAATTTGGCGGCGGTCGAGGCAAGCGGCCTCGATTTAGCGCAACTCGCCCGTCGAATGGCGCGCTCGGGCGGTGTCGAAATCAAACACCGCACCTACCGTCTGCGCGGCTATCCGGATTGCTTTATCGCGAGCGAAGCGGTGTTGTGGATCAAAGCCGCGCTGGGAGTATCCGACGATGCAGCAATCTCCATTGGGCTCGCGCTGCAAGAGGCTGGGCTCATCTATCACGTAGCGCGAGAGCAAAGTTTCGCGGCCGAGTTTCTGTTTTTTCGCGCATCGGCAACTCCCGCTTCGTTTGTGTTGGCGGATTTCGTGAGCCTGTGCCGTAGCGCGAGCGGTTTTGACGTGCGCGACCGAGACTACATGGGAACAAACTACCCTCGCTGCTTCGTTGGCAACGAAGC
>JAAFHR010000115.1 GCA_013298455.1 Betaproteobacteria bacterium
ATGCCCTCTTCGAGTCCGCGCGTTTGCTTGGGCGACATGCGTCCAGCACGCACGACGAAGCTGCGAATGCGGCGCTCTCGCATTGGAATAGCGTTCTGGTCGATCGGGGCGAGTTCGTTCAGCATCGGTGAGAATATTTGCCATCGATTTCACAGATTTCACAGATAGAACCTGCTGATTGTGGTTTCAAGGGGTTGCTCAGCAGCACCGGCGATCGGCGGTCGTGCAACCGATTCCGTACCAAACTTTCATCCGTGAAATCGGTGGCAAAAAAATGAAAATCACGCGCGAGCATCACGGCAACAACACGCTCCAGCGCGGGTCGTTCAAATCCAAATTGATCGAGCTAGAACGGCCGTTTTCAGTGATATCCACCACCAAACGCCGTGGGCTGCCCCAGGTTGCATCGGCATCCGACCAAGGCAAACGCGGCACAAACACGCGTTCGCGAGCTGCACCTCGACGCTCCATGCGCCACACGCTCAATCGGTTTTCACAGCCCTCTTTGCAAAAGTCAGCCGTCACAAAAAACCGGCCGTCGGGGTTAAAGCGTGGCTCGTTGGGGATTTCGGTCACGCTGGCCGTTGGGCGATGAATCAGCACGAATTCAATCTTGTCAGCGCGGGCACGGTACAACACCAACGCGTCCGCCGGTGCGCTGTACGAATAGAAACTGATGTTGGGTCCGGCCTCGCTATCCACATCTTCGAAGATAAACGGCGGTTCTCCCGGCACAGTCACCGCTAACAGTTTGCCATCGCGGCGTACGATGTTTGACGCGCCGGGCTGCTTGATCTGCTGCGCTTCAATGCGTTTGCCGCAATCGGCCGGGTCGGCAGTATTTGCGCAAAGCCGCGTGAATTGATCGGTCGTCGGTGGATTGATGCTCGGTACGACCACCGCTTCCGCAGGGCGCGGCGGCGGCGGCTCAGCAACTGGCGGCGTTTGCGCGGCCGCCCAAGCGCTCAAAAAAAATGCGAAGAGAACGTATTGACGATTCATCTTCGCATTTTGGCATTGGTTGTGTATATGCCGCTGGCTCCCTTCTCCTGCGGGCGGGAGAAGGGTTGGGGATGAGGGTGTGATGGCCGCTAGAACCGAGCGGGCGTAACGCAAACTGGGTTGTACTTATTGCGGAGCACCCTCACCCCAACCCTCTCCCGCCCGCGGGAGAGGGGGCAGATTCAGCGCAAGGCCAAATCGGGAGCTACCCCAAGGCCTTCGTAATCTGCGCCTTCAACGCCGCATCCAAGAGCGCGATGCCTTCGTTCAAGTGCGCGCGATTTTCGATGCTGCCTGCGCGGCCGACGGCGGCTTTCATTTTGGCTAGCAAATCAATCGCGAATTCGCGCTGCAAGCTACGCGCGTCGGCGGGCGTTCTCGGCGACGGGCTCGCTACACCTTGCGCAATCATTCGCAGATGCTCGCGCTGCAAATTTCTGCGCATCGGAGAGATCGCCGCGCCACTGCTCAGCTCGCTCCAGACTGCTTTTTGCAGCGTGCCATAGAGCTCGGCAACGCTAAGCGCTTTGCTCGCATCCACGAGCTTTTCCGGCGCACCGATGAGTCGAGCAGCGACGGTGTCACGCATCAACTGAGAAAGCACACCGCGCTGGATAGCGAGCACGCGCCCGGCCACCGAGAAATCGAGGCCGCGGATCGCGCCACCACCAATGTCGTCATCAAAATCATCCCAACGCGCATCGAAATCGGGTGTCAGTTTGCCCAAGAATTCGGGTTTGAATTTGAACGAATCCACCTCAAACAAATTCTTAGTCAGCAAATTGAGCGCGCGACGCTGCTGGGCAGCGTCAACCGGTGTCAGCGGCTGCCGCCCGGTGCCTGCGCCGTCTCGAAGCACTGTCACGCCACCGACGTATTTCGCGGCCAATTCACCAAACACTTCGTACTGCGCAAAGCCGCGCTGGAAATTGCGACGGAGCACTTCATAGCGCGTACCGGGTTCAAGTTGCTTGGACTGCCAGCGATCCCAGAGCTCTTTGGCGAGCGTGAAACGCTTCTCATAAAACGCCAGTGGATCGCTGCCCAAATCGAGGCGATTCACCGCTGGGTCGATGCCCTCTGCGAGCGAGCCCAAGCCTGCGTCTTCGTCGGTCGCGTAAGCCAGCGCGGGCTCGGTGGAGCGAGCGAGCACTTTATCGAGCTCAGCTTTCTCGGTCTCGGGCGTGGTTTCTTTGTAGCCGTATTCAATCGCCCACTTGTCGTACGCGCCCACGGTGACCATCGAATACTGACCTTGGCGCTCGTCTTTGAGTGCGATGTTGAGTCCGTTGTAATCCATCACCGAAGAGGCAATACCGTTTTCAGCGCCGAATTTTGCATCACGCAATTGTTCGGGCGTGATGGCCGTCGACGCTACGAAGTTGTGACGCAATCCAAGCGTGTGGCCGACTTCGTGAATCGTAGTGTCTTTGATCGCATCGAGCACCAGCTGTTTTGCTTCAGGCGAGCTTTGATCGAAGTCAGCGCGCGCAGCGAGCAAGTCAAGTGCGAACGAAACCTCATTGGCTTTGCCATGTGCATAGGTGCACAGTTCGCCATTGGCATGGAAGTGCGGCATGTGCGCGCTTTGGTTCATCGGACGCGGCGGATCTTCAACCACTCGCCCCTGATAGAAGCGGAAGTTTTCATCGCTCATTTCAATATCGGCGTCGAGGATTTCTCCGGTGCGCGGATCCACTTTTGACGGGCCACGCGCACCAAAGCTGATGCCGCGTCCGGTGACCCAACGCACCGACGCGTAGCGCGTGGACGACGTATCGAAATCGGCGTCATCGCCCTGCTGTTTCACAACCAACGCATCCTTGAAACCTGCGCCGAGAAACGCTTTGTTCCATTCCAGAATGCCCGCTTTTACGGTATCGCGATATTCCAGCGGTACGTTTTTGTCGAGCCAGAACGTGATTGGTTCTTTCGGTTCGCTTATCGCAGCGGATGGGTCTTTTTTCTCAAGTCTCCAACGACTGATCAATCGGCTCTTCACGTCGCGACGAGCCGGATCGGTGAAATCAGAAACCACCGTGTCGAAGTAGCCCACCCGCGGGTCGGAGTAACGCGGCCGCATCGGCTCAGGCATCTTCGAGAAGCCGTAGTAGAAACCGAAAAATGTTGAGCGAACATCGCGAAGCGTTGATGGCACTCTTGGCGGCGGCGACATCGGATTGGGCACCGGCGGCGGCAACACCACTTTCGCTAAGTTGTAGTGCGCACGAACGTTGAAGCCAGTTTCGGTTTCGCTGTTTTTCGCACGCTCAATGCTTGAATTGCGACCATCGAAGGCGTAGGGCTGACGAAACGCCTGCTCAAGCCGCGCTGCGACCGATGGGTAATCGTTCACCAGCAGCGCATTGGCCTCGATCAACACGCTTTTCTTTTCGGGATGCGGCGCGCTAACAACGGTGGCGTTGCCAATCAACGAATCAGAGAACGAACGCTCGACCATCTTGACAGCGGCGGAATCTTTAGCGGCGGTGAATGCGGTGTTTTTCGCGATCAACTGCACGCCCGTCGGGCCAAATTTCCGAAAGCTCGCCATTTGCGCGCCGCGACTGGCGGCCAAATAAGCGCCCATCTGATTGCCGAAAATGCCGCCGTCACCCAGTGCGTGGGTCACGTTCACTGAGAAGAAAAATGGCTTATCCCACATCGTTTCGGGGATTTCGATCCAGACCTTGTCGTCTTTGTGCCACGTGGTGAAGAAACCGGTTTCTTCCTTGGCGTCTTTGATCACTTCGGCAAATGGGCGCGGGGGCGGCGGCGTGCCCGGTGCGGCGGCGGGCGGTGTACCGGCAGCGGCTGGTCGCGGCGTGGCTCCGGGGGCAGCGGGCATGGCCGCCGCTCCGGGGGCGGCGGCAGTGCTCGCTGCCGCAGCCTTTGTTTCGGGAGCCGTTGCCGCTGCTTTTGGCGCAGCTGCCGAGCCCTTTTCGGGCAAACCTTGGATCGCAGCGCATGACGCCAGGCCAATAGCCACGGCGCTTAGCGCAAATTTCGACAATAACGGAGATGACATCAATGCCCCTTGGAGATGTAGCTTGGCTTTCTTTCGAAACGCCTGATTCTGTTTGGCCTTACGACCGATTTAGCAATGTTTCAATATCATGTTGCTTATCCATGAAGCCCATGATTGGTATGGGTTTTATGGATAAAGTTGGCCAATGCCTTGCGGCCTCAGTGAGCGCTGCAACGGTGAGCCAGAACCGCCAGTGTATGCGGCTCCGCCAGCCGATTACTGTGTCACAAGGTTTCATGCGACCAACTGCGTATTCTGTGGCGCGAATGAATAGGTTCCGCTAGGGAGCCGCATTGCCGACGACTCAGCGCTCGCTACTCGCGACCCGGCCTTCTGCATCGACCGCTAAAAACGCCACGCCTTCTTCCCGTAAAAACGACAGCGCCGTCTCGCCCTTGAGCATCGCAATCGTAGCGAGCGCTCCGGCGGCAATGCACACCGGCGAGACAACGCTCACCGATTGCCAATGCTGCACAGGCCAACCCGTTTTCGGATTCAAAATGTGGCAATAGCGCTGACCACCGATTTCGATGAAGCGCTCGTAATCGCCGCTGGTGGCGAGCGCGGTGTTTGCGAGCGGAATCGATGCGAGTGTGGCGTCGCTTAAGCGTGGATGACGAATGCCCAATTGCCACGGCTCGAAATCTGC
Organism: Betaproteobacteria bacterium; assembly: GCA_013298455.1. Classification (GTDB taxonomy): domain Bacteria; phylum Pseudomonadota; class Gammaproteobacteria; order Burkholderiales; family Casimicrobiaceae; genus Casimicrobium. The sequence continues at coordinate 4,680 of JAAFHR010000115.1, forward strand.
GCCCGCAGAACGATTGCCGAGCGCGCGAACGTCGCCGCCCAAGTTCACGAGCGCATTTGCGATGCCCATCTCCGCGAGCCGTGTGGCAGCGCGATCTGCGGCATATTCCTTGCCGAAACCGCCGAAATCAATTTCCATGTCGGGTGTCGGCAAGGCGATTCGTGCGCCGTTCCAGTCGACGCGATCCCAACCGATCAAGGCGACTGTTTCTGCCAGCAAATGTGCATCGGGCAATCGGTGGCTTTTGAAATCCCAAGCCCGTCGCAACACGCCCGAGGTGATGTCAAACAAGCCGTCACTCGCGGTGAACAGTTGATCCGCGAAATTAAGGAGTTGCGCGGTTTCGTCGTCGACGGCAATCGCGTCGCTCTGCCCCGCGTTTTGGTTGATTTGCGAGACGATGCTCTCGGGGCGATAGCGCGAGTACTTGTGTTCGATGCGGCGCACTTCGTCAATCGCTGAAGTGGCTGCCGCGTGGGCTGTCGCTTCGTCATCGACAACCAGCAAGAGCTCGCATTGACAGGCCATCGCGGCGAACGTGGCGCGCCAGAGGTGGGCGATGGGGTCAAAGCTGAGAGCAGGTTGCGTCGTTGAAGTGTTCAGAGTCGCCATAGGCAGAGACTTCGCTCCCTTCTCGCGCAGGCGGGAGAAGGGTTGGGGATGAGGGTGTGCTCGGGTGAAGAACCAGCTCAAACATTAGCCTGTTTCAACATCGCTGCTCGTGCGGCACCCTCACCCCAACCCTCTCCCGCTCGCGGGAGAGGGAGCGAAAACCGGCACCGGTACTAAAACGTCCGCGTCACCCCAACTTGCCAAATCTGCGCTCGAAACGTCGCGATGCCCGGTGAACCATTGCCACCCAACCGCCAGCCACTTCGTTGCTCGTAGCGCTCGTATTTCACATCCGCCGACCAGCGTGAATCGATGCGCCAATCGAGCTTTGCGCCGAGCGTGATGGCGCCGAATGACGAGAGTCGCGTGTCGGCCGACGAGAACTTCGGCTTGCCGACGGGAAACGGCTCGCCAATCACTGGATCGTAGATCGGATCGAAGTAAAAGTTCGCCGCGCGCTGCGTGTAGTAACGCGCTGAGGGCGTGATCGTAAAGCGATCACCGAGCGGCTTCACCCATTCGGTTTGCAGTGTGTGCGCACGAATGCCGAAGGTGTCGCTGTAGTAGCGATAACTGGTGCGAAATGTGGTTTCACTGGCTTCGTGAAAATGATTCCATCGCAAAAGTGCAATCGTTTGATCGCGTTCACGGGGGCGTTTGTCGACCAATTTATACGGATCGCTGAAGTAGCCGCGGCCGCGAACGTGCGACAGGTTCAACTGCACCAAATCGTTTTTCGTCCACGCCTGCGTCACGCCGATCATCACATCGGTCACGCGCTTTTTTTCGTTCACCACGAGTTCGTTGGTGGGATTGATCGTGTCCCGAGTCAAGCCCGCGCCAATCATCCACGTCGTGTTGTTGTCGGCGGATGACATTCGCGCTTCGAGCGCGATGGCGTTTGATCGGTAATCATCTTCGGTAGACGTGCTCGCCCGCAATCCCACCGTGGCGCGATCAAAATAGCGGCTCACTTTTACGTCTGCTGCCGTGCGCCGATCTTGCATGTTGGACGCGCTCGAAATACTTGAATGCCAACGCGGCGACGCGCCGGAAACGCTGTCTTGCACGAGCGAGGTTTCAATCGACCAGACCCCCGCAAACGGTGCCATGGCATAAAGCGCGGGCGCGGTGACTTTGATGCGATCCAAGCCCGGCTGCCAATCGTTGTAGCCCTGCACTTTGAACGAAACCACTGCGGCTTCAGGCGGCGTGTCGGCGTTTGCTGGCGTGATGCAAACGCCCGGCAGGGCGAGGGCCGCAAGCGTGATGGAGCCGAATTTCTTTGCGGCGCTCGATGACGAATCAATTACAGCCACAGCCACCTCCGCCGACACCTGTCCCGCCCGACGCAGCTTCCTTGCTGAAGTAAACGTGCTGCATAAACGCTGCGTCCAAAGGATCGGTGTTTAAGCTCATGTCTTTCCGGGCCAAATTGCCTTTTTCCCACGCCTGCGGCGGCTGCATGGCACAGCCTGACATCGTGGCGACACATGACGCTATCAGGGCGAGCTTGGTCAATCGCTTCATCACTTTGCTTTCACCTTTTTTAATGCTTGCTCAATCGCGTTTTCGATCGCGGCGGTATCGGCAGGCTTGAATCCCGAGTGTGCCAAAAGCACCTTGCCATCCACGTCGATCAGGTACGACATAGGCATCGCCGTCACCGCGTATTGTTTCGCAGTATTGCCTGACGCATCAAACGCGACCGTGAATCTCGCGGGCAGTGATTTGAGGAATCGCTCGGCTGGTGGGCGCGATGTATCAACGTTGACCGCGATGATTTCCAAGCCCTTGTCGCGGTAGCGATCCGCGAGCGAATTCATCCATGGAAACGATTGTTTGCACGGGCCACACCATGACGCCCAAAAATCAAGGTAGACCACACGCCCCTTGAATTCTGCGAGTGTCGTTTCAGCGCCCGCCGTCGGAAGCCGAAAGTTGGGAGCGGTTTCGCCGACCGCCGCCGCTTGCGCAACGGATGCGATGGAGGCCGCAGCCGCAAAGGCGCACGCAACAGTGATCGACATCGCTGCGCCGCACGCGGCTTGACCCAAGTGGCGAAAGAGAATATTCATGAATCTATTTTGCACTGAAATTCATGTCAATGTCATATGAAATTCGTCGCCCTGTCGACATCACCGTGACACCTTCGCGCTCGCCAGCATTCAGCGTTGGCGGCGTTTGGGCGCCACGCCGCTGGCTTTGAACCACACTGCGAGTTGCTCGTTAAAGCGCACCACTTCTTCGCGCAACCAAGCAACGAACGCCCGCACCTCGGCTCGCGCTTGGCCGCGCTCCGACACCAGCAAAAAGCAACCCGCGCCCGTCGAGAGCGACACATCAATTGGTCGCACCAATTCACCGTTCATGAACATATCTGCGCCGTAGGTTCGTGACAGCGCCACGCCTTGTCCGCGCTGCGCGGCCATAAACACCTGCGCGATGAAATCAAATTTCAAATGCGAGCGGCCTTTGATCTCGGCCACGCCGAGCTCATCAAAAAACTGTGGCCAAGTGGCCCGAACCTCGGCCGGGCCGCCAGCGTGTGATTCGATCAGCGTATGTCGCGATAGGTCGTCTAATTTTTTGAGAGGCGGTGACGTTTTGGTGTAACTCGGGCTCACCACGGGAAAGAGAATTTCCTCCATGAGCAGCTCCGCGCCCGGTGGGATGGACTCGCGGCGCAGATAGCGGATCGCCACATCCACGTTTTCAAGGTCGAGATCAATCATGCGATCGGTCGCACCGATTTCGATGTCAGCGGTTGGGCGCAACGCACGAAATCCTGACAATCGGGGAATCAACCAGAGCGATGCAAACGATGCGAACGTGTTGACAGAAATGCGCGGCGAAAACGCATCGCGGCGCATCCGCTCAACCCCTGAATCTAATTCCCGCAGCGTCTTTTGAGCCAGCGCCAAAAACTGCTTGCCTTCGCTCGTGAGCACAATTTCACGCGCCTTTCGAACGAACAGCGCGATACCCAATTCCTCTTCAAGGCCCTGCACCTGACGCGAGACGGCTGATTGTGTGAGGTAGAGCTCGGTGGCGGCTCGGGTCAGGCTCAGGTGCCGCGCCGCCGCCTCAAAGCCGCGAATCCCAGCCAGTGTCAGCGGGCGATGCTGCAGCGCGGCGTCTGAGAGCACAGTGGGATTGATGACAGCGCTGTGAATCGTTGACACGTTTTGCATGCTTATTTTGCAGTCTTACCCGCAATCAATTCGTTCGACATCGTGGATTTTCCTCTATTAAATACGATCCTACAAGAACAGTTTTCTCCTCCTCGTCCCCGTCAATAGACTGCAAGGAATACAGCCATGAATGAAATCCTTTTCCCCTACGCCACACAAGATTGGTCGCTCGGCTCGCGCCGCGCATTGCAGCTTGAAGCCGCACAAGTTCGCGCCATCGAATCGCTCGAAGGCGAGCTCTGGGTGACCGTTTCGGGCAGCTCGCAGGACTTTTTTGTTAAAGCGGGTGATTCGCTCGTGATCCCATGCTCGCACGGCCAAGTGGTCGTGGAGCCAGTGGGCGGTGACGGCGTGGCGCGCGTAGCGTTGGTCGCACAATCA
>JAAFHR010000116.1 GCA_013298455.1 Betaproteobacteria bacterium
CAAAGCTCGCCTGAACCTCTGCGCCTTTGAAGTTCGATTTAGTAATGAAGTTGACCACGCCAGCGATAGCGTCTGAACCGTAAATTGCGGCAGCGCCATCCTTGAGAATTTCAACACGCTCAATCGCGCCTGCGGGGATCGAGTTCAAGTCGTACGCAGAGCCGTTAATTGCGCTTTTGGCCAAACGACGACCATTGACCAGCACCAACACATTGTCAGCATTGAACTGACGGAAACCCAACGTCGCTCTGGCAGGCGCACCGGTCACATTCACTTCGTCATTAAAAGCCGACATCGACGGCATATTGCGAATGATCTCATTGGCCGTGGAAGCTCCACTCGCCTCAATGTCCTTTTTGGTGATGACTTGCACTGCTGTCGGGGCTTCGCCCGCGATTCGTTTGATGTTCGAACCCGTCACTTCGACGCGCTCAACAGTTTGAGTTTGTGCGAATGCGGCACTCGAGATGCCCATCGCCGCCACTGCGTTCAGTGTCGCGATTACTAAAAGTTTACGTTGCATAAAAATCCTCCAAGGAAAGGAAACAAAGGGACAGGTCGGCCAATAGCCTATTTTGCAGCAGTCGACCGTTGGGTTGGCTAGCAGCGTTTCTGCGGCGGCGCTATCTGGGTTACGTTACCTTCGCTCGACTCACCGTAGGTTTTCCCTAAGTGATTGATTTATCAGAGAAGTTGACGCCGTGATTGGGGTTTGGCCCGAGTGGCAATTGATAGGGCAACGCCTAGCAAGCTGGCAAGCCCAAAACAAACTTATGCGCTAAACACCTTATAAAATATGGCATACAGCGACAAAGAATCGTTTTTCAAAAACGCGGCTAAATCGTTCGATCACCACTTGTAGCGGCATCTGTAGCAGAAAAGCCAAGCTTCCCCGCGTTGTCAAGAAACAACACATTCGCGTCGGCAGAGGTAAGCGCGATCTGCGCGTGGCCAGCAAAGAACGCGACGCTAGCTTGCGCAGCGGGCAAACCTTCGGCGCTGGCTCAAGTTGCTCAGCCCTCGGAGGGAAATGCCCGCTGCGTCAATCTTCCATAGTCTGCGAGCTACTTTGTGGGCGTGTGTTTCTTGATGAATGCGTCCATTCGGCGATAGAACTCAAAAACGTTCTTGTCGAGGCGGTATCCATGCGCCTCGTCATCAACGTACATCCACTCTTGCGCTTTGTTTGCTCGATCAAAGGCCGCGCGGATTGCTCGACCATTGGCGATATCGACGTTTCTGTCCTCGCCGCCGTACGCGTGAAAGACTGGAGCTTGAAACTTGTTCACCAGGAGGGTCGGCGAGGTGCGCAAAAACATCTCTCGGTCAGTTTTCTGATCGCCGTTAATGATGCTCGCTACTAAACCAAAGTCGCCCAACTTTTGCGCCGGCTGCGTATCCTGATGAACAAACATATCGGTGACGCCAACGTAATTGACGCCCCACTTGAACAGATCAGGCCGTGTAGCCATCGCCATCAGGGTCGCGTAACCGCCGTAGCTAGCGCCATAGACTCCCAATCGGTTCTTGTCGGCGAAGCCCTCTTTGATAGCCCACTCAACGCCAGAGATCATGTCTCCAATCATCGCATCGCCCCACTGCTTGTAGCTAGCCTTCAGGTGCTTCGTCCCATACCCCGTGGAACCGCGAAAGTTGGGCTGCAATACGGCAAAACCGCGGTTGGCGAGGAACTGGACGTTTCGATCGAATCCCCAATTGTCCTTGGCCCAGGGTCCACCATGAGGGTGCAGCACCATCGGAACGGGGTTGCCCGGTGAGTAGCTCTTTGGAAGCGTCAAATACCCGCCAATCTTCATTCCGTCTGCAGCTGTCCAGGTGACATAGCGCATCGGATTTAGCTGCTTGGGATCAAGCCACGGCGCTGGGCGAATGCCAGTGTCTTCGACAGTTTTTTTGTCGCGATCAAACACATAGTAGCGACCCGGATCAACGTCAGCGCGAGACCAGACTAAAGTGCGTCGTTCATTTGGGTTCCATCCGTTGTAGTAGCCCTTTGGCAACGCGCCATCAAGAAGCTCCTGCTCCTTACGGATTGCCTCATCAAACCAAAAAGTCTTAAGCCGATCCGCTTGGTAGGTTACGCCAATGACCTTGCCGGGCTCCTCCTCGCTGCCGCCGTAGCGGAGCTGACCGCCCTCTCCCAGTCCTCCACCAATCAAATAAAGGGAGTACATATCGTAGCGATCATCGCCGTAAATCAGCTCCCCCATGGTGTTGGTCTCAGGATCAAAGCGAAAGAAGGCCATGGTGTCGCGACCGATGTTGCTCGCGACGATCATCGTGTTAGCGGCGGGATCCATTCGGATAGGAATCACCACCTCGGAGAGGTTGTAATCCCACTTCCGTAGCACCTTGAAGGGGGATGTCGCGCTCGATCTGTAGACAAACGCCGAGCTGCCGGTTTTGAAATCTTGCTGAAACGCCGCGCGAGGGACGTTATTCGAATCAACGACCCACCGTACGACTTTGCCCGGAGAGTCAAACGTCAGCAGCGACTTGCGCCCCGTGAACATATTCATTCGGTACAGGTCGGTAGAGTCGGCCGAGCGGTCATTAGCCGCGACCATCACCTCGTCTTTGCTGTCTTTCAGGCGCCCCAAGACCGTAGTGATGCGGCCTACAAGCTGCGCACCGTTGGCTCGCACGAAGGGTTTGACCAGGACTTGGTAACGTTCGCCCGATCTGTCGACACCGAAGAGCCCTCCGTCTCCGGCCGGTGACGTGAGGTCCTGCTCGTTGCCAGTGCTGAAGAGAATGCGGTCGTTGCTGGCCCAGCTGTAGGAGAGGACATCGGCGTCGGTGAAGGCGGTGACCCGATTGGCTGTTCGTTTGTCCAAATCAAGTACCACTAAGTTGTAGCGGCTATTGACGGGCATCAACGCCGCCATGAACTTTTGGTCCGGCGAGAAACTCAGTGAACGATACTCCGACTTGCGGAATAGAGTTTCTATCGGAATCTCATTTTGAGCTTGCGCGGCCAGCGAGAGAGCCAGGCCGAGCAGCACGAGCATCGAAGCGAGCAGTTTGCGAAAGATTTTGGAGGTCATGATCGTGAAATAGGAAAGTGGTTTGTTAGCGACAGGACAGTGGAGATGATGCCATGGGACTGGAGTTCACGCTAGCAAATGTGACGAGCTACGAATTCGACTTACTCAGTAGTTTCTTAGCCGACGATTTGCAGTTATTTTTTGAGAACCTCGCGGTCAGACGTGGGAGGGCCTTCGATGAGCCGCCGCAAAAACAGAAAAGGAGCCGAGGCTCCTTTTCTGTTTTGCTGACACTCCAGCGCTAACGACTTAGAACTTGTAAGTCGCGTTGATCCAGTATCCGCGGCCACGTGGGTCGCCATAGGCGTAGCTGTAGTTTTGAGAATCGCCGTTGGCAAACGATGGCTGACGGTCAAACACGTTTCGAACGCCTACACCTAAGTCGAGGTTTTTGAAGCCCGTATAGCGAATAGCCAAGTCGTGCATTGTCTCAGGCGCGACTTTATCCTCGGCCGTGTTTTGGAGCTCTTGAGCATGCTTGCCCGTGTAGCGCCAGTTCCAAATTGCTTCCCAAGGTCCGCGAACCCAATTCAGGCGCGTGGACGCACGGAAGCGTGGCAATTCCCATGTCCCGATGTACTGAACGAGCGGAACGCCCGGCTCGGGTGACTGCTTGTACGAGTGCAAGTACGACATCACAGTCTGCACCCCAAACCGACCCCACTCTGCGGTGCGCAGCTTGTACTGAATGTCGAGATCCGTGCCGCTGATCTTGGTTTGACCCAAGTTAGCGTAGGTGAGCGTGATGTAATCAATACGGCCTGGAATACCGCGCGCTGTGTCAGCGGTGCTCGCTGGAACACGGGTTACCAGCGGGTTACCACCAGCCGCCGCTTCGCGAGCCAGAAGGCGTGAAACGCTTGGCAAACCGATGGTCTCATCCAAGTCGATACGCCACGTGTCAATCGACAAACTCAACTCTGGAATCGGATCGAGCACGATACCGAAGGTATAGTTTTTCGATGTCTCAGGTTTCAGCTCAGGCTGTCCGCCGCGGAAGTTGCGCACTTGCGTGCTGCCGCAATCTTCCCGCGCAGCCGTCACTGGACAGCGGCGTTGGTCACGGTATGTTGTGCCGCTGTTGAACGATTCAGACGTTGCTTGGTAGGCTTCAAACAGGGTTGGCGCCTTGAAGCCTTCGCCCATTACGCCGCGAAGCAACACTTGCTTTACGGGGCGGAATTCAACCGAGTACTGAGGTGTAATTTGGTCGTATTTGCCCTTGCGAACAACACCCGCCGCATCCGGATCGGATTGGCCGTCGTACGCGTCGCGGCGTGCCGCAACTGTTACATCAAGGCCCTTGAACGCCGCACCGCGGAATTCGACGAACTGAGAGTTCACATTCCGCTTACCGCCGGCAGCAGTGGTATTCGCACCGGTAATCAAGCTTGTGCCACCAGCGCCGGCGGTGCATTCGGGTGTTAGGCAACGATCAAAAATCGATTCGCGACGGAATTCAATACCCGCGGCCATGGAGAGCGGTCCAGCTGGCAGCGCAAAAATGTCGCCAGAAATTTTCGCATCGGCGCTATCAGATTTCGCTTTACCCACGCGGGTGTAGCTCGCCGTAATCGCCTGAGCTGCGGCAAGTTCGGCCGCAGGGTTCAGGGCAAACTCGTAAGGCTTCAACAGACCTGCAGCGGAAGCAGCGGCAATCTTTGCGGTATTCGCAAATCCGCTACCTTCGTTCGTGTTTTTGGTGTTCGAACTGTTGATGGCGGCTTGCCAATCAAAGCGTCCCAACTGACCTTGAAGACCCACGACGCCGCTGAAGAAGTCAATGGTTTGATCGTTTTTGCGCGGACCACCGGCAGTAATTCGGTAGGCGTACTGGTACGTTTGTCCGAGGCTGTTGCCAGGCGCATTGGCCTGAATCACACCCTGTGGCAGCGGCGTTGGAGCCACGTTGAACACGGTGTTATTCGAGTTAGCCATCACACGCGCAAACGCAGATAAGCTAGGGGAGATTTCGAAGTTTGCCTTCACTACACCGCCCACGCGCTCTGCGGGTGGAACGAGATCCCAGAATTGCAAGAAATTAAATGCGCAATACTGATCTTCGTCGGCAGCCGGTGTGCTGGGCAGCTTGTTGACTGCGGGGCAATTCGGCATCGAGCGCCACGGGGTCGTGGCATTGAAGTTGGCCGAAGTCGTTCCCGATCCCAAGCGGAAAGAACCAGGATTGCCGGTGAGCGAGCGGGTGTCAACGCCAAGATCCGGGTCAAGCAGCGTACCGTCCGCACTTTCGCCGAACTTACGGTCTAGGCTGCGAATTTTTTCGCGCTTGTAGTAATCGAACGCGCCGATCACGTTAAATTTGTTGCTTGCCAGATCGCCGAAACCGTACGCGAGGTTGGCGCGAAGCTCGCGACCGTCACCACGTTGTGTTTGCCCAGCAAATCCGGACACTTCACCGCCCTTGAAATCGCGACGCAGAATCAGGTTGATCACGCCGCCCACGGCGTCGGCACCGTAAATCGCCGATGCGCTGCCGCGGAGCACTTCGATGCGCTCAATGGCTGACAGAGGGATACTGTTGACGTCTGTGAATGACGATACACCCGTTGCGCCACCGAAGCCGCTAGGCGCTACGCGACGACCGTCAACCAGCGTTAAGGTGTAGCTCAGACCCAAGCCACGGAGTGAAACGCCCGCTGAACCGCCGCCAGACGACAAGTTCGTGTTGGTTTCGCTGAAGTTGCCCAAACCCGACGCAGTTACGTTTTGCAGAACTTCGTTGAGCGATGTGGCACCGCTCTTAACGATTTCTTCGCGAGTAATGATGGTAATGGGCGTGGCAGCTTCGACGTCTGCACGCTTGATGTTGGAACCCGTGACTTCTACGCGCTCGACCTTCTGTGTCGTTTGTTGTGCAAACGTGGCGCCAGAGGCCACAAAGGTCGCTGCGATAGCAACAACCAATTGTTTCTTCTGAATCATAAAAATACCCCTAAGTGTCCCGATTGGACGGTTGAGAGAAAAGACGGGTAATTGTGACATCGTCGTGACAGGTCGGGAACTTTTGATCGACGGGGGACGAACTACGATGCCGTGCAAGCGCTTTTGAGGCCGTTTTGCTGAACATCGCCTAACACATTGAAAAATATGTTTATTTTTAATCGCTACCGTTTGAAGCGAACCGCGACGACGGCCGAATAGCGAACAAATTTCCGGCCGGTCAGGCTATCAGCCTAATCTCTATAAGCTCATTCCTGTGTGGGTTTGAAGCCGATTTTAGCGGCTAGTCAAAAAAACCGTAAGAACGCCTGAGAGCCATGATAAATGGGGCTTACAGATGTTAAGCTGATAGCTGTTCGTTGCAGGATTGCAACAGACGACTACATGAGCGCTGGCCCAGCGACCGGCAGGAGAACCGATCGCTGTCGGTTCGAACCAGTCCACGCACCAACGGAGTTTTTCGCGGAGCAAAAAAACAACCAGCTACCCGTGCAACCCCTTAGGAATCGAATCCAAAAGTTTTTTCGTATACGCCGCTTGCGGGGCAGCGTAGAGCTGATCGGCGTTGCCTTGCTCGACGACGTTGCCCTCGCTCATCACCATCACTTCGTCGCTCATGTATTTCACGACTGCGAGATCGTGTGAGATGAAGATGAAGGAGAGGCCAAATTCGTCTTGCAGGTCTTGCAGCAAGTTCAAAACCTGCGCTTGCACCGACACATCGAGCGCTGAGACGGATTCATCGCAAATCAGGATGTCGGGCTTCATCGTTAAGCAACGCGCAATGGCGATGCGCTGCCGTTGGCCGCCCGAGAATTCGTGCGGGTATTTGTAGAAGCTCATCTCGGGCAAACCGACTTTAGCTAAGAGCTCAAAGACGCGTTTGGCGCGCTCGTCGGTATTTGCGCCAATGCCGTGCACAATCATCGGCTCCATGATGATCTGCCCCACGGTGAATCGCGGGTTGAGCGATGCGTAGGGATTTTGGAAGATGATCTGAATGCGCTTTTTGTAGGGCAGAAATTCCTTTTCGCTCATCGCGAGGATGTTTTTGCCGTCGAACCAAGCTTCGCCTTTGGTGGCATCGTGAAGGCGCATCAGCGTGAGGCCGACGGTGGTTTTTCCTGAGCCAGATTCACCGACCAAGCCGAGCGTTTTGCCTTTGCGCAGTTTGAACGATACGTCTTTCGCGGCCTGGAATGTTTTCTTGCCGAAGAGCCCGTCGCGCGAGTAAAAGTCTTTGCAGAGCCCTTTGACTTCGAGCACTACGGGGTCAGTTTCCAATACGCCGCGTGAACGTTGTTCAAGGCGCATCGCATCGGCGCGGCCTGCCATGAAATCATCAATCACTGGCAAACGTTTCGGCCGTGAATCGACCACGGGGCGGCACGCCAAAAGCGCTTTGGTGTAATCGTCTTTCGGTGCGGCGAACACGTCCTTGGCTGCACCCTGCTCCTTGATATCGCCGTTTCGCATCACCACCACGTGATCCGCAATATCAGCCACCACGGCCAAATCGTGCGTGATGAAGAGCACACTCATGCCGTGCTTTTTCTGGAGATCAGCGATCAGGTCGAGAATCTGTTTTTGGATCGTAACGTCGAGCGCGGTGGTCGGCTCGTCCGCAATCAAGAGCTTCGGCTCACAAGCAATCGCCATCGCAATCATCACGCGCTGCTGCTGCCCGCCCGACATTTGATGCGGGTAGTAATCGATGCGCTCCTCGGCGCTCGGGATGCCCACTTCTTTCAAAAGCGCTATGGCTTTGTCTCGCGAGCCGCTGCCCGAGAGACCCATGTGCTCTTTGAGTACCTCCTCGATTTGGTAGCCGATCGTGAACACCGGATTCAACGAGCTCATCGGCTCTTGAAAAATCATCGAAATCTTCGCGCCCCGGAGCGCTCGCTTTTCAGCATTGCTGAGTTCGAGCAAGTTTTTGCCCTCGAACTCAACGCGGCTCGATTTATCCACGGTCGCATTTTCTTTAGGCAGTAAGCCCAGCACCGCGAGCGATGTCACCGATTTCCCAGAGCCCGATTCGCCCACGAGGGCGACGGTTTGATTGGGCATCACGTCAAAGGAAATGCCTTTGAGTGCTTCAAACGAGTTTTTGCGATCAATACGAAACTGAACGCGAAGGTTTTTTACGGAGAGGAGTGGCGCGGTCATGGTTTCTTCCGGTCTGTCATCCTGAGCGTGAGCGAAGGATCAGGTGGCATGTGAATTCGGTGGGTTGAGCGAACAAAGGTCATTGTCATCCTGAGCAGAGCGAAGGATCGGGTCGCATGCCAGCGCGTTTGATTTTCGCGGTCACGTTCGCGCACAACCTGATCCTTGGCTCTGCTCAGGATGACAGTGTGGGCGCTCATCGATACCACCCCTCCGCGAGGTCAACCCACCCTGAATTGACGGCTTCGATGAGTTCGATCTTTCTCGCTCTGCGCCAGCCCTTGAGCTGCTTCTCGCGCTCAATAGCGACTCGAATGTCCGTCGTCTGCTCAAAATAGACCAGCGTATGGAGGCTATATCTCTTGCAAAATCCATCGATCAGTCCGTGTTTGTGTTGATAAATTCGCCGCTCCAGATCGCTCGTGACGCCAATGTAGAGCGTGCGTGCCGAGTTTGAGATGATGTAGACGGCACAGTTCATCCACCTGATCCTTCGCTTCGCTCAGGATGACAATCACTTCAACTTCGGATCAAGCGCATCACGCAGCGCATCAGTGAACAAGCTAAACGCGGTCACCAAAATGGCCATGAAGGCGGTTGCGGCGGCGAGCTGCCACCAATAGCCGAGGATCAATTCGTTTTG
>JAAFHR010000117.1 GCA_013298455.1 Betaproteobacteria bacterium
GAAATCGGCGCCGATGTGTCGCACATGAATTTGCACAAAACATTTTGCATTCCACACGGCGGCGGCGGACCCGGCGTGGGTCCGATTGGCGTGAAATCGCAACTCGCTCCGTTCTTGCCCGGTCGCGGCAAGGTCGGCCCGGTCAGCGCCGCCCCACAAGGCTCTGCAAGCATTTTGCCGATTCCGTATGCCTACATTCGGATGATGGGCGGCGCGGGTTTGCGCGAGGCGACTGGCGTTGCGATCCTCAACGCCAACTACGTGGCAAAGCGTTTAGCGCCGCATTTCCCGGTGCTCTACACCGGCCACGGCGGCTTCGTTGCGCATGAATGCATCATCGATGTGCGCCCGATCAAAGAGCTTTGCGGTATCAGCAATATGGACGTTGCCAAGCGCTTGATGGATTACGGATTCCACGCACCCACGGTGAGCTTCCCCGTCGCGGGCACGCTCATGATCGAACCGACTGAATCAGAAGACAAAGCCGAACTGGATCGTTTCATCAGCGCGATGATCTCCATTCGCGAAGAAATTCGCGCCGTTGAAATGGGCGTCTATCCGAAAGATGACAACCCGCTCGTTAACGCTCCGCACACCGCCGAATCACTGATGGCGGAAACATGGAATCACGCCTACACCCGCGAGCAAGCGGCCTACCCGCTCGCCACGTTGCGGCAAAGCAAGTACTGGCCCCCGGTCGGGCGTGTGGACGATGTTTACGGTGATCGAAACATTATGTGTACTTGCCCACCGCTGGAGAGTTACGCCAAGGCGTAGGGCAGCCAATCCCCCTCTCCCCCGGAGGGAGAGGGGCTAGGGGAGAGGGGGATCGTCGGAATCACAGCAAGCGTTGCGCTCCGAATCACCTACCCCCTCTCCCCAACCCTCTCCCACGAGGGGAGAGGGAGCAACGGCGACTAGTTCGGTTCGAGCAACACCACCCGCACCTTGCCGTTGGCCACACGGATATCCCGAATCGCCAATTTCGCCAGCGCCTCTTTGGTCGCGTCGTTTTTGAGCGTGTAAACCGGCGTGGCCCGCAGCGCTGTGCTGATCACACCACTGCCATACGATTTCACCATCGCTTCGAATTCCCCGAGTTTGCCGCCCGCATCGAATTCGGTGATCTGCACATCGTCCAAATACACCGCACCGTCGTCGCGCGAATAGCGAAGCTTTGAGTTAAATGCGGCTCGGCCAGGATACTCGCGACCGCCCGCTTTCACTGCAATGGCCAGCGCCACTTGAAGCCGATCACTGCCCTCGGCGAGTGTGAGCTTGGGCTCGCGCACATCGAAACAAGCAAGCTGCAAGGGGGCACATTTTTGCAACGGGAATTTTTCTGCGAGCTTTGCTTGCAACTCGGCTTGCGTGAACTCAATCGCCAGTTCAGGATTGAAATGTCGGTAGGTGAACCAGCCAACAGCGCACAACGAAACGAGTGCGCATGCAATCGAAAAACGCTTCAACAACGGGCTCAATTTTCGAGCTCTCCGCCAAGCGCTTCAATCAAATCGGGAATGAGTTTTGAGAGCTCGCCCGTGATGATCGCGGCATCGGCATCGAAGTGATCCTCTGCCTCATCTTGGCTTTCGTTTTTCTCAATTACACCTTCGAGAAATTTGATTTTCTTGACTTGCAGCGCGTCGTTCAACACGAATGAAATGCGCCCCGCCCAGGTGAGTCCGAGCTGCTTGGGCATCTTGCCGTTTTGAATGTGCTTTCGTACTTCATCGATCACGATGTTGTGGCGGGCGTATCGCACGCTGGCTTGCGTTTCGTCCGTCGCCTTGAGCTCACATTCGCGGTCCAGATCAAATTGGCCGGGCACCTCAAAACTCATCAGCCACGCAGCCATCGTTGACGCTGGTGCCATGTTGGTTTGCAGCGGCATCATCGCCAAATCATCCAAGCAATTAATGAGCAGCGACACGACTTCGTCGGCCACAGCTTGACTACCCGCTTCGATCACAATGAGTTTTTGCTCAGGGCTAATCCACACGGACGACGACGAAATTTTTGTGAACGCTTTCGGCAGCAATTCGAGCAACGCGTTTTCACGAAGCTCTTTCCTCTGCATGCGCCCGAGCTTCCGGCCCGAGGTCTCTTCAATCTGATCGGCGCGCTCTTCAGCGCGACGGTTGACGACTGAAGTTGGGAGAATTTTCGTCTCCATTTTCAGGCGAAGCAGCCATTGCCCTGCCACCGATTCCACCAACGCGCCATGTTTTTCACCGCGCGGTGAATCCCAGCCGAACGATTTGTCTTGTGACGCAGCACAAGTAGTGAAGCGAACTCGGGCGAGGCCTTCTTCGACGTCTTTGAGGTTGGGCTTCCAACCGTCGGCGATTCGGTAGATGAGGATGTTTTTGAACATGGTTGTTGTTAGTTGAACAAGGATTGGAGAGGCTCCCTTCTCCTGCGGGCGGGAGAAGGGTGGGGATGAGGGTGCTGTATCGAGGTACGCTCAATTCACCGAGCCTCTCCAAGCCACCGCACCCTCACCCCAACCCTCTCCCGCCTGCGGGAGAGGGAGCAAGGCGCTATTCAAACAATTTCCTCCACCCCTCCGCTCCAAGTTTTCGCATCGTGGCGATGTTGGTCTCACTGATCGCGAGTTCATCGGGAAAAGCCTCAACAGCGCGGCTCACACTGTCTTCTCGGAGTAAATGCAGCATCGGAAACGGCGAGCGGTTGGTGAAATTGGTGATGTCGTCGGCCTCGGTCTCAGCGAATTGAAATTGCGGATGAAACGGCGCAACTTGCAAGATGCCATCGAGTTCCAGCTCTTCCAAGATGTTGTCAGCCACATCCAAGAAATCGTTGAAATCTAAAAAGTCTTGCATCACGTTGGTTAACACGATGAGCGTGGTGTCGATGCGCTCCGCAGAGGCTTCGGCCAGAAATTCAAGCTCGCTCACCAAATCATCACACAGCGCATCGATGTTGGCGGCATCGCTCACCACATAGCGAATTTGCTGTTTGACGTGCACAGCCTTTGCAAACGGGCAGAGATTGAGGCCGATCACCGCGCGCTCTAGCCATTGTTGAGTCTGTTCGATGGGCGCTGCGCGTTCGTCGGAAATCATATCGAGCTATCGGAGAAAGAGAGTACTGTTCACATGCTAGAGCATCCGTTTCAACACCCACAAGGCGACGCAACCCATGATCCCCACACCGCACCGTCAGCACCGAATTGGCTTCGCGATTGATGGCCAAACGCGGCGCATGGCCGTGCACGAATGGGGCGACACTCGAAATCCACGGGTGTTGGTCTGTGTGCACGGCGTCACTCGAAACGGTCGTGATTTTGATGTGATTGCCGATGCACTTTGCAACGGCTACCGAGTGCTCTGCCCTGATATTCCGGGGCGCGGAGAGAGCGATTGGTTGTCGAGCGCGGAGCAATATGTGATCCCGAATTACGCTATCGCAGTTCGGGCGATGCTGCATGATTTGGGTGTGCAGCGCTACGATTGGGTTGGCACCTCGATGGGCGGCTTGATCGGCATGGTGATGACGCTCGATCCCGCGCATTCGATGCAGCGATTGGTCATCAACGATATTGGTCCCACCATCGAGAAAGTTGCGCTAGATCGAATCTCTGAAACGATTGGACGCTGGCCGCTGTTTCCAGACTACCCAACGCTCGCGGCGGCACTGAGCGTCACCGTCGCATCATTTGGTGCGCTGACAGAGGAGCAAACGCATCACCTCATAAAAACGTCGTGTCAGCGCCGCGTAGATGGGCAATGGGAGATGAAGGCCGACCCAAAAATTGGCGACGCATTTCGCATTGCCTACGCTCAACCGCCCGTTGATTTGTGGCCGCTGTGGCAATCGATCACGCAGCCCACGCTGATCCTTCGTGGCGCGAACTCTGATTTGCTTTCCGCTGAGACCGTTGAAAAGATGTTGCTCTCGCACACGCAATCACAAGCCGTCACCATCGGCAACACGGGCCACGCCCCCGCGCTGATGGATGCGCCGACCATCGCGCGAATAAAGAAATTTTTGAACTGACGGCGGGCGCTACGTTTCTACAATGCGGTGATGACCACCATCTCTCTCACGCCCGCAGATTTCACGCACGACGAACTCTACTTCGTACTCCGCGATGCGATCATCCCGCGCCCCATCGCCTGGGTGTCTTCAATCGATCTCAGTGGCAACACCAATCTGGCGCCGTATTCGTTTTTTAACGTCTGCTCCGCCAATCCGCCCGTGCTGGGTTTCAGCGCCGGGCCGCGAAACGAAGATCGTTCCTCTGGCGAGTTTGAGCTCAAAGACACTTTTTCCAATGTGAAAGCCACGGGCGAATTCGTCGTCAATATCGTGCCCGAATCCATGGCACAACAGATGGTGCGATCGAGCGATCCGCTCCCCTCTGGCGAAAGTGAATTCGCTTACGCCGGACTCACGCCGGTTGCATCGAGCCACGTCAAAGCGCCACGCGTGGCCGGCGTGCCCGTTGCCTACGAATGCAAACTACACAGCATCACATCGTTTGGCATGAGCCATTGGGTGATGGGCGAAGTCATCGCCATTCACATCGATGAGCGCGTTTACGCCGGAGAAAAGCGCGGCTTCAAACATCGCGTGGATGTGCTTAAACACGAGGAACTTCGACCGTACGCGCGGCTCGGCGGTGCTTACTACGCAAGGCTTCGTGAGATTGAAACCTTGGTTCGAACGGATGGCGGGCAGCGCGGGACGTAGCGACACTGAACTACAGCTTTAGCCACTAATGCCAATTTATTTCGGGGCTAACGTCGATTTTATTGCGTTTTTGTTTAGCAAATTAAATGCTCGTTAGCCCATATAAAATAAGGTTTTGGCAAAATAAGCTAGAAGACAGGCTTCATGGCAATACCGTTCGTTTGAGCGACAACAAACCGTCCTCTGTCTAACCCCTCCCCTTGAAAGGGAGAGAACCGCTCTGCGCCCAGCGAACGGTGTTGGATTACGTGGGTGTTTTGCAGGGTAGCCGCAGCTGTCGCAAGCGAATTGCACGATGCACATCGGCGGGATGATCAATGTCCCAGAGCACTGGGAGCAGCGCAAGTGTGGCCTGCGGCGCGACTGCATTCAACCGTATCTGCGTTTGCTGCATCACGCTTGAGCTGCCCCAATCAAGCCCGCTAAACAACGCGCGCCGGAGCGCTGGCTGCCAGGCCCGGTGCGCCACGCCGACCAAGCCATAGCCGCCGTCTTCGGCGGGCGCGAACACGGTGTCATTGACGTTGAGCACTGCGGCGGCATCGCGAAACAACGCAGCTGAATAGTCGGGGCAATCCACGCCAATCAACACGACGGATTCAGCGCTGGGGCAGCGCTCAAACGCCTCGTTGATTGCGTTGGCCATTCGCTCGCCCAAGTCGTCGCCATGCTGCGCGATGATCGGCCATGATGCGCTTGCGTTGATCGACGACACGTCCGCGCTGGCCGCGTCTGCCAGCGCAACGAGCACTTGCGTCGACTCAGTCAAATCGCGCGCCGCAGCAAAGGTTCGATCGATGAGTTGTCTGTGAATATCCGCTGCGCCGTCGGCGCCGAATTCAGGAATGAGTCGCGTCTTCGTGCGCCCCGGCTCGGGCCAACGCGTGAAGATCACCAATGCGAATTGAGCGCTCAATTCGCTCATCATTTGCAATCAGCGCTACTCACGGTAGTACGCCTTGGCCAAATCATTCGGGTTCGCACCCAGCCAAAATCGAAAGCGCCACCACGCCATCCTGAGGATCGTTTTGAGTACGCCATCGCGCTGCCATTTGCGTGCTGACGTCGTAACTTTTACTCGAAGACACGCCGGGCGGCCCGCGCTCGGGAACCGTTTCAGCGAACGCGAAATAGCGATGTCTTCCATCAATGAAATACGTTGAAAACCGCCAACCGCATCGTATAAATCACGCCGCACAAACATCGCTTGATCACCGGTAAAAATGCGGCTCCAACGTGAGCGTGCATTCATCACGGCAGCTACGCAGCGCAGCAGGAATCGCGGATCATCGAGGCGCACATCAAAGCGCCCCCAACGATGCACTGCTAAGGCTGCAACAACCAGCGACGGCGCATCGCTAGGCAACACACTATCGGCATGCACAAACCAGAGCATCGAACGCGTTGAAGCATTCGCACCAGCTGCAAGTTGAGCACCGCGCCCTTTCTCGCTCACGAGATAACGAGCTGCATGTTGCGAGGCGATGGTTTCAGCGGCCACGTCACCCGACGTGCCAACAACGATCACCTCTAAATCGTGATCACGTGCGGTGCGCAATTGCGTCAGCAGCGTGGTCAACGCAGCATCATCGCGATATACCGGCACGATTACGCTGAGATCGCCGAACGCCTCAACTCGACAAGCGCTACGCACGTTGACCCCCTTCGTCATTCCCGCCCTTCGACAAGCTGCGATCGATTCAGAGTCATGAATTGGCAGCGCAATGGTTTCAGCATTCGCGGTCACTGCTTTCCCAACGCGCTTTCAACGGAAAATTTCACGCCATTCTCAATGCGCGAAAAATACGATTCATAACCCGCGCTGCCCGGTGGCCACAGACTCAGAAATTCAGTGCGCCACGCTGCAAAATCAAAGTGCAACGGCAGCGCTTCAATCCACACGCCGCCTTGCTTAACGCCATAGAGCGACTGCAAACCCACGCTCGAAGCAGGCGCAATGCCGATGCGAGAGACGATGCCGAACCGAGTGTGCGTGAAACATGGCATACCCGCTGCGCCATTGTTGATAACGCTCTGCGACCTGTCGTTCGCGCTCTGCCATTGTCGTAGTGCTGGCAAACAGGTGTGCGACGATGCAACGATGTCGGCATTCGCTTCACGCATCGCGGCATTTGCCCAATCAGCGTTCGGCGTTTGGTCAAGCGAGAGCGGATCAAGTCGCCAGCCCGCGAGCGATTCCAAATCGCCGTGAACGACGACCACGCGCTGCGAGCCCACGCGAAACGCAGCACTCATCGGAAGCGCCGCCAATGCCGCGCGCTCCCCGGGAAAATTCAAGCTGATATCACGCAACCGACGCAGCATGTCGTTCGAACGATCAACAACCCCATCGTCCACCGAATCGGGATACGCACAGCCGCAGCCGATGTCGTCGTCACTAGCGAGCTCAGTTTCGACATTGCCGCGCAAACGCACGAAACGGGCATCGTTCGTTGTGCCAGATTCGATGCGTTGAAACGCATCAGCGCCCGCATCAAACCAATGAAAATCGCCATTGAACACCACGCGAACTTCGGCGGTTTCGCGCGCAACCAATGATTGCAACGCGGTCAACGCGAGCGGGTTTCCGTAAAGCCCGCCAACGCAATAAAGCGTCTCAACGTCCGTTGTGGCGAGCCGGGCGAGCGATGTGGGTTCGTAGCGATAGCTCAGTGGGCAGCTACGACCCGCTGCAAACGCCGCGTCCTGCACGCTCACACCAACGCGCCGCCGCAGCTGCTGCCTTGCCCCGCTGTGCAGCCATAGCAATGGTCGGCGATGCGAATGGGCTGTTGGTCGAGATCGGTTTCGATTAAATCACGAACGTGTAAGCGAGCGCGTTTGCCGCTGAGCATCGCGGGCACGGCAGCGGGCAATCCGAGCATTTGATTGAAATCACAATCGTAGAGCGCGCCGTTGTAATCCACCGACACTGTGTCGCGACACATCACCGCTTCAAGGTTAGCGTCTTGATGGTTGTCTTTCAAAAGCTTCATGTAGCCCGCAAACGTGCCCTTCGAAATCAGCATGCTCCCGAAGCGCTGAATCGGCATGTTGGCGAGCGTGTAGAGATGGTCAAACGTAATGCCAAATTGCTCGCCGAGCAAGCGCTTGTAATCGGCTTCAAGTGCCGCTTGCGACGGCGGAAGGCTCGGCCCAAGCGGGTTGTAGACGAGGCTCAGCTCCAGCGCACCGCCTTTGCCATAGCCCAGTTCATTGAATCGTTGCAACGCTTTGATGCTCTTCTCGAACGTGCCCTTGCCGCGCTGTTCATCGACATTTTTCAAGCTGTAGCAGGGAAGCGACGCGACAATCGTCACGCCCTGTTCCGCCAAAAACTCAGCGAGCGTTTCTTGATTCGGTTCAAACAAAATCGTTAAGTTACAGCGATCAATCACCTTTACGCCCAGCGAGCGCGCCGCCACCACCAAGCGCCGAAAATCTGCATTGAGTTCAGGTGCGCCGCCCGTTAAATCCAGCGTTTTGATTTTGCGCGCGCGAAGCACCTCAATCACCACGTCCACCGTTTCAGCGCTCATCGTCTCAGTGCGATCCGGCGATGCGTTGACATGGCAATGCTGGCAGCGCTGATTGCACACGTAGCCCAAATTCACTTGCAGCGTTTGTAAAGCGCGGCGGCGAAGGGCGGGAAACGTGGTGTGTTGGAGGAGCGGGAGAGTGGCGTGCATCAGAGGTTTTTACGAAAGCAAAGATTGAGCGCGACAGGGCGCGGCGAGCAGTGGCATCGATGGTAGCGAGTTCGCCGCCGACAGACCGTTGCACGAGCGCCGAACCACGACAAGATGAACATCGATTGAGCGTCGGTCGCGCGCAAGCGCGAGTCCTTACGAGTCCATCCTAGCTATTTTTGCGAAAGCCCTGATAAAGCTTGATTACGTGTTGATTAAGCAGACTTTTGCTAACTCACTATTCAACGCTGAACTCCAACAGAAATAAAGCATTAGAGAGACCTATGCACAACTCAAAATTCCGTCATTCCCGCGAAGGCGGGAAGATGGATTCACAGTTGAAGTGCAATGTCTGGAAGTGTTGCATAAATGTCTCCGCGGGAGATTTGAAGTCCAAGCACCGCCTGGGAGTGGCGTTGTATCG
>JAAFHR010000118.1:0-2012 GCA_013298455.1 Betaproteobacteria bacterium
TGGCAACTGGCGTCGGTTCGCAAGCCTTCGGTACCAGCGCATCTGCCTATGGCGATAGCGCATCGGCACAACAAACCAACGCTACGGCGATTGGCGCGCAGTCTGTGGCGTCTGGCGCCCAATCCACGGCACTAGGCTTCCAAGCCAATGCCGCCGGTAGCAACAGTTTCGCGGCTGGCAATCAGTCTCAAGCGCTCGCTAACTCATCGATGGCTTTGGGCGACGGTGCCAAAGTTACCAGCGGTTCCACCAACGCCATGGCGTTGGGTACGGGAGCCCAAGCCAGTGCCGCTGACGCTATCGCGCAGGGCACAGGCGCGCAGGCGCAGGGGCAGTCCTCTATCGCCATGGGTACCAACGCCCAAGCGGTTGGCAACCAAACCATCGCGATTGGTCAAGGCGCGCAAGCTGTGGGGGCCACCGCGGTCGCAATCGGCTTCGGCGCACAGGCCATCGGTGCTTCAACGGTTGCTATTGGTGACAACGCGGTGGCGGTTCAGGGTGATTCAACAGCGGTCGGCCAGTTCTCCAAGGCAACTGGCGCGCAATCGAGCGCATTTGGCTACCTATCGGCTGCGTCCGGTTCGAAGAGCACCGCGCTCGGTAACCAGTCGGTTGCCCTTGGCGACAATAGTCTGGCGGGCGGTAATCTATCCAACGCGTATGGCGCACAGTCCACGGCGCTGGGTAATTTGGCCTCCGCCGCCAACAACGCAGCGGCATTGGGCAACCAGGCCAGCGCCTACGGCACTAGCAGCGTTGCGGTGGGCGACAACGCCAACGCCAACACCAATGCCGTTGCGGCGGGTAAGTCGGCCAGTGCGTATGGCCAAAACAGTGCCGCAGTGGGTGTTGACGCCAGCGCCAACACCTCATCAGCTGCGTTTGGCCAACAAGCCAGCGCCAGCGGTTCGCAAGCCTTGGCCGGTGGCTACCAAGCCAGCGCCTACGGCAACAATTCAGTTGCGCTTGGTTCAGGCAGCGATGCCAACACGTCAGCCGTCGCGGTGGGCGACAACGCCGGCGCTTACGGTGCGCAAAGCGTTGCGGTGGGTAAAGACAGCCAAGCCAACGTCAATGCAGCGGCAGTGGGCAACAACGCCAACGCCTACGGTGCGCAAAGCGTGGCGATTGGTAACAACACGCAAGCTAACGTCAACGCGCTAGCAGGTGGTAATGGTGCCAACGCTTACGGCAGCAGCAGCGTCGCGTTGGGTGATAACACCCAAGCGGCAGCTAGCTCGTTTGCAGGTGGCCAAAACGCCAACGCCTACGGTGCTCAAAGCGTCGCGATTGGCAAAAACAGCCAAGCGGCCAACAACTCAGTCGCCACTGGCAACAACGCCAACGCCTCCGGCGTGAGCAGTGTGGCCACCGGTGACAACGCTCTGGCCAGTGGCGCGCAAAGCTTCGCCGGCGGCAACAACGCTACGGCCTCGGGTGATCAATCGATAGCTATCGGCTTTGGCTCACAGGCAACGCAGACCAGCACCACTGCGGTGGGCGACAAGGCCGCTGCCACTGCGCTCGACGCCACAGCCCTTGGTCAAAGCACTCTAGCAAGCAACACCGCTGCCACGGCGGTGGGCTTTGGCTCACAGGCCAACGGTGGTGGCTCGTTCGCTGCGGGCAATCAGTCGATCGCTACAGGCAACCAATCGATTGCGATTGGCGAGCAAGCTAAAGCCGTATCGGACGGCACGGTTGTGATCGGCAACCTTGCACTTGCAAACGGCAATCAGGCAGTCGCCATCGGTGCGGGCTCTCAGGCCAGCGGCGTTGGCGCAACAGCGGTCGGTCTGAACTCCAAGGCCATCGGAGATAGCACCAGCGCATTCGGTGACGGCGCGCAGGCGGTAGCGCTCGATGCCACGGCGGTAGGTCAGTTGTCCAGTGCGAGTGGTTTGCAGTCGAGTGCATTTGGCTTCCAAGCCAATGCGGCAGGCAATCAAAGCTTAGCAAGCGGTAACCAAGCCAGCGCGTTGGCCACCAACGCCACGGCGGTCGGTAAC
>JAAFHR010000118.1:2022-6056 GCA_013298455.1 Betaproteobacteria bacterium
GGTGGCAGTGGGTAACGGTGCGTTAGCGAACAATCAATCAACGACCGCGATTGGTGACGGCTCACAAGCCACGGGCGCGCAAGCCTTTGCTGGTGCCAACAACGCAAAAGCCTCGGGTGACCAATCGGTCGCGTTGGGCTACGGCGCACAAGCCACCGCAACGAGCACCACGGCAGTGGGTGATCGGGCCTCGGCAACGGCTGACGACGCGACGGCAGTGGGTCAGTTAACCAAAGCCTCCGCACTGCAGTCGAGTGCATTTGGCTTCCAAGCCAATGCGGCAGGCAATCAAAGCTTAGCAAGCGGTAACCAAGCCAGCGCGTTGGCCACCAACGCCACGGCGGTCGGTAACAACGCCTCGGTGACAGCGGCTGGCACCAACGGCAGCGCGGTCGGTAATCAATCGAGCGCCAGCGCTGCCAATGCGAGCGCCTTCGGTAACTTGGCTGCGGCGAGCAGCACCAACACCTTGGCAGCGGGTAACCAAGCCAGCGCGAGCGGTGCAAATGCTGCAGCGATGGGCAACCTAGCGAACGCCTCCGGTGCCAACAGCATCGCCTCCGGTAACCAATCCTTGGCCAACCAAGCCAGCGCCTCGGCGTTTGGTGACAACGCCAAGGCAACGGGCGCGGATAGCACGGCTCTGGGCGAAGGCGCACAAGCCAGTGCGATTGAAACAACCGCTGTGGGCTCTGACGCCACAGCGAGCGCTGGTCAAGCCACAGCGCTGGGCAACAACTCCAAAGCCAGCGGCAACCAATCGGTGGCAGTGGGTAACGGTGCGTTAGCGAACAATCAATCAACGACCGCGATTGGTGACGGCTCACAAGCCACGGGCGCGCAAGCCTTTGCTGGTGCCAACAACGCAAAAGCCTCGGGTGACCAATCGGTCGCGTTGGGCTACGGCGCACAAGCCACCGCAACGAGCACCACGGCAGTGGGTGATCGGGCCTCGGCAACGGCGCTCGACGCAACGGCGCTCGGTCAGCTCACGGTTGCGAACAAGACGGCCGCCACTGCGGTGGGCTTCGGTTCACAGGCCACAGGCGGCGGTTCGTTCGCGGCTGGTAACCAAGCCCTCGCGAGCGGCAATCAGTCGATCGCGATTGGCGAACAATCGAAGGCCGTTACAAATGGCGCGGTTGTTATCGGTAATCAAGCCTTGGGCAATGGCACTCAAGCCGTTGCAGTCGGTGCCGGCTCGCAAGCAAGCGGCGTGGGCGCAACAGCGGTCGGTCTCAACTCCAAAGCGATTGGCGACAGCACAAGCGCCTTTGGCGACGGCGCTCAGGCGCTCGCCATCGACGCAACGGCGCTTGGTCAAGACACGCTCGCGAACAACAGGCAAGCTACCGCTGTCGGTTATGGCGCACAGGCCTCAGGCGTTGGAAGCTTCGCCGGTGGCAACCTCGCCCTTGCAACGGGTGCGCAGGCCTTTGCGGGCTCTGATAGCGCTATAGCCTCTGGCGATCAATCGGTCGCGCTGGGCTATGGTGCGCAAGCGACTGCGCTCAGCACAACTGCTGTTGGTGATCGTGCCGCCGCAACGGCGATGGACGCAACGGCCGTGGGTCAGTGGACTAAGGCCACTGCGATCGAGGCGAGTGCGTTTGGCTACAAAGCGTCTGCAACGGATGTCAACGCGACAGCGCTGGGCACCAATGCTGCAGCTAGCAAAGCCGATGCAACGGCAGTGGGCGAAAACAGCGTGGCCTCTGCGGTGCAGTCAACGGCAGTGGGCAGCGATGCAAAGGCGACCAATAGCAGTGCGACCGCAGTGGGTGACAACGCCACCGCGGGCGGTGTGAACTCGTTCGCAGGCAGCGCAAACGCATTTGCCTCGGGTGCCAATTCAACGGCGTTGGGTAACTCCGCACTCGCTGGCAATACCAACACCACAGCGGTTGGCAACAAAGCCTCTGCCACCGGAACCAGCGCGACGGCGGTCGGTGACAACTCGGTCGCCAGCGGTGCCAATTCGTTTGCGGGCTCGGTCAACAGCAGCGCCTCAGGTGCCAACGCTACTGCGCTTGGCAGCAGCGCCAGCGCCAGCGGAAACAACTCGTTCGCAGGTGCCAACGGCAGCAGCGCATCGGGTGGTAACTCCACGGCTGTGGGTAACGGTGCAAGCGCAAGTGGCTCGAATTCGTTCGCAGGATCGAATAACAGCAGCGCCTCTGGCAGCAATTCCACGGCGCTGGGTAACGCGGCAAACGCTAGCGGTTCCGAGTCCACGGCGCTGGGTAATTTGGCCTTTGCGTCAGCCTCGTCGTCGAGCGCATTCGGTAACAGCGCGTCCGCCACGGCGACTAACGCTACGGCTGGCGGCGTGAGCGCGTCAGCCTCAGCGGGTAATGCGTCGGCCTTTGGTGCTAACGCAGCTGCCTCGGGCACCAACGCCACGGCGCTCGGCACCTCGGCGCTCGCCAACAAGCAAGACGCAACTGCCGTTGGTTCGTTCTCGAAAGCAACGGGTCTGACGGCGACCGCCGTCGGCACCGGCGCGCAAGCCCTCGCGTCTAGCGCAACGGCAGTGGGTGATCGCGCAACGGCTTCAGCGCAAGACTCGAGCGCGTTCGGTCAACTCAGCAAAGCCACTGGCGCGCAATCGCTCGCCGCTGGTTATGGCGCACTCACCTCAGACGTGGGTGGCGTTGCGCTGGGCAACTTGACGATCTCCACGGGCAATGGCGCAGCTGCGGTCGGTTCACAGGCCGCTGCGGCCGGGTTGAACGCCACAGCAGTGGGCGCACAATCGGTCGCCATGGGGCTCGCTGCCACGGCAGTAGGTACCGGCGCGCAAGCGCTCGCGGAATCGGCGTCAGCCTTCGGCGACGGCGCTCGTGCGTTGGGTCTCGATTCCACGGCGTTGGGGCAGTTCTCCACTGCTTCTAAGGCTGAGTCGACCGCTACCGGCTATCGCAGCACCGCTTCCGGTCTGGCAGCTACGGCCAACGGCTCGAACGCAACCGCCTCAGGTGATCGTTCAACCGCGTTGGGTGAGTCGTCGAAAGCCACCGGTACTGCATCGATGGCAGCAGGTCCTTCGTCGCTCGCCTCTGGCAACGGCGCTTATGCGTTCGGCTTCCAGTCCAAGGCAACTGCCGAATACGCAACCGCCTTCGGCCTGAACGCGGCGGCGAGCGGCGTCCGCAGCAACGCGATTGGCGCGGGAGCGTCGAGCACGGCAGCGGATTCGATCGCCATCGGCACCAACGCCAGAGCGTCGTCAGAAACGGCGATTGCGGTGGGTCTCGGAGCAGCAGCGTCTGGCAAGTACTCGCAGGCTTATGGTGCAGGTTCGTCGGCCGGTGGCATCAACTCGGTCGCTCTAGGTACCAACGCCTCGGCCTCCGGTGAAATGGCGATAGCTGCGGGTCTCGCGGCAAGTGCGAGCGGTACAAGTGCTTCCGCATTCGGTGTAGCGGCGTCTGCCAGCGGTACCAGCACCGCGGCGTTCGGCGCGGGTGCCTCAGCGGTCGCCACCAACAGCGTAGCGTTGGGTGCGGGCTCGGTCGCAGATCGTGCAAACACCGTTTCGGTGGGCTCTGCCGGTGGCATCAACCGTCAGATCACCAACGTGGCGCCGGGTACGGTGGGTACAGACGCGGTCAACCTGAATCAGTTGAACGCGCTCGGTGCCGCTTACCGTCGTGGTGTGGCCGGTGCGATTGCAACGGCAGCGGCACCTACGCCGTCTGAGGCAGGGCGCACCACCGTGTTCACCAACGTGGGTCACTACCGCGGTGAATCAGCGATCGGCGTGGCCTTCGCCCACCTGTTGCCTGGCGACAATCGCGTGATCATCAATGGCGCAGTTTCGAGCCCGGTCGGCGCGGGCGGTGTCAAAGAAGCTGCGATTCGCGTGGGTGTTGGTTTCGAGTTCTAAGCTCGCAACTGAAACGACAGCGAGGCACTTACGGCGCCTCGCTCGAACAACAAAAACGGCGCGGAAGCGCCGTTTTTGTTTTGAGCGAGCTCAAAGCGCTTCGCTTCGTGTGGCCGTCATCCTGCGACCGAATCACGCCCCCCCC
>JAAFHR010000118.1:6066-8831 GCA_013298455.1 Betaproteobacteria bacterium
CCCCTTTTAGTCGTTCCAGCCCCTTCAGAGTCCCATAATGAACCGCGCAACGTTCGGACGAGAATGACGAAACCTGAGGGACTCGCCACGATTTGGCCGCTGTGCAGAGCTCCAAATGCGGGATCGACGCAAAGAATCGTTGGGCAACGATCTTTTCTTGCTTGTCGAGCTCACTTGACCGCCCGTCGGTTTCGACCTTGTCGATATCCCTGCTCGCTCGCTCTGGCGAGTCTTGCAGACTTCGCGTCGGCGGTGATGGGGCGATAGAGCTCGATTCGGTCGCCGTGGGCTAACGCCGTATTGAGGAGTACGCGCTTGCCCCAAATGCCGACGTTGCTCTCCGAGGGATGCGTTGGGGATCCGCGCAGTTGCTCGTCAGTCTCTGCGCCTCCTTCCACCGAGAACGGCTTGGCAAATTCAACGCGGCTCAGCGCATCGCGCACGCAACTTCCGGCAGCCAGTACGACTGTTTCGCGCATCGATACTGTGTCCGTGGCCATCACAACGGAAACCGTCAGAGAATTTCTGTCGGCGGTCGGTGCGAGCTCGCGCATACTCATCCTGGCGCAATCTCATCGGCGCGCTTCACAAACGCGTCGACAAACGTTGCGGCAATGCGATCAAACACGGGAGCGATGAGTGAGCCCATCAAACCGTCGAATGCGTAGTTCAATTCAAATTCCACCTTACAGCCTACATCGCCAAGCTGCGTGAAGCGCCATTGCCCAGTGAGCTTTGAAAACGGGCCGCTGACCAGCGCCAAATCGATTTGGCGATCTTCCACAAGGGCATTGCTCGTGGTAAAGCTCTGGTGCATTCCGAGATACGCGATGTCGACTCGCGCCTTCATGTAAGTTGGACCGTGCTCAATGATTTCGCCGCCGCCGCACCATGGAAGAAACTTCGGATACGACGCCACATCGTTGACTAAGGCATACATTTTTGCAGCGCTGTGCGGCGTGAGGACGGAGCGGATCACATGTTTCATCGATCTGCATTATTTCACCTTGCTCGATCACTCCGTCGCCTCGATTTCGGGTCGGTCGTGTGTTGTGCGCCGAGCCGCCTAAAATCGAGCCATGAGCATTGTCGACAACAAAAAAGCCTTTTTCGATTACTTCATTGAAGATCGCTACGAGGCCGGGCTTGAACTCTTAGGCTGGGAGGTGAAAGCCATCCGCGCCGGGCGAGCCCATATTAAAGAAGCCTACGTTCGTGTGATTCGTTCGCAGGTGTTCTTGGTGGGCGCAACGATTTCCCCGCTCTTGAGCGCGTCAACGCACATCGTGCCGGATTCCACCCGTTCGCGCCGTTGCTTGCTTCATCGCGAAGAGATCAACAAACTCATTGGCAAAGTCAAAGAGCGCGGCTACACCCTTACGCCAATCAATCTGCATTTCTCCAAAGGCCGCGTGAAGCTCGAAATCGGTCTCGCCAAAGGCAAAAAAGATCACGACAAGCGCAGCACCATCAAGCAGCGCGAAGGCGAACGTGATGCCGCCAACGCGATGAAAAAGTCAGCGCGCGGGCGGGACGAGTAGGGCTCAGATCGCGGCAGCAGCTCTTTACGGCTTCGCCAAGCAAATGATGGGCTTCAGCCGGTTTCGATGCATTAGCGAAATTAGTTAAAAACGTCATCTAGCCCATGAGCAGCATGGGCTCCGCGAGAAAGCTAATAAGCGCACCCCAACGTCGCCATGCTCGTTCCGAGCGCTGCGGCGAGGTTTTCTAAAAGCGCGGAATCATGCGCCACGTATTGTGGCTGGTAGCGCGCGAAATGGCGTTTTGCTTGGCACAGCGGCAGTCTTGAGGCCACGAGCTTTGGCGCTCCGGTGGTGACGTTTCCCACGCGTCCTGTGCCGTCTCGCAGCGCTTCGGCGTAGAGATAAAAATTCATCCGGAAATTGTTCGACACCAGCTGGCTCCACAGCGCGTCTTGTTCAGCGGTGAGCTCGGGCGTGTAGACCTCGTTCTTGTAGGCCTCGCTGTTTCGCTGCAAAATCTCCGCGCCGTAAGCCATGAAGTAGCCGTAGTCGGGAGTTTGCGCAGGGGTCTTTTGGTAATTGGCCTCGGGTATCGTGTTTTGCACGGCCATGCGAACCGCTTGCGAAAACGCATCATGAATAAACATCCGGCCGCGAATGAGCGATGCGTGCATGTATTCGCCCACCTTGGTGGAATTTGAGCCGTTGATGCGCAGCATGCTTGGCTCCAAGATGAAGCCCAGCCAGAACCACGGAATTCGGATCTCGTGCTCTTCAGATTGCCACGGCCGCGTGGCGCTCACGCTTTCGCGCACGAAATCGGGTAGCCCCAAACCGAGCGATTTTTCACGTACCGATTTCGCATCGTCGTAGAGCGCGTAAACGCCCGGCGCGGTCTCGATCACCGTGTCTTGACTGAGCACCGAGCGCCCCGTGTCGCCCACCTCCCAAATGTTGTGGCCGGGCAAGAATTCAGTGAAGTTGAGCATGGCTCGGAGCGGGCTCGTTTCCAAGTATGAAAATGCCAGTTTGCCCCGCAGAAACGTGGTGTTTCCGGTGGCCTGCGCTCGCATCATGTGTTGGCCCAGGAGCGCGGCTTTGAACTTTTGCGCTGTGAAAGCCGTGGCGGCAGTGCCCGGCGTGGTGCCGATAATTTTGTTTCGATCTACGGCGTCAAACACCGGGCGCAGCGGCGCTGGCAGGGGCGTGAAATTGCTGGTGTATTTGTCCACAGCCGCATACATGCGCCAGAAGTTTTCGTCCGTGGGGCTGCGCAGATAC
>JAAFHR010000119.1 GCA_013298455.1 Betaproteobacteria bacterium
CACCCGCCCGTCGTCGCGCACTTTAGAAAGGACGACGCCATGCCCGCCAAACAGCCTCTGGCAGGCCTGCACGATGGCCTGAAACACCGGCTGCGCATCTGCAACTGAGTGGCTAATGACCTTCAGCACCTCGCCCGACACGCGCTGCTGCTCCAGCGCCTCATGGGTTTCGTTGAACAGCCGCGCGTTTTCAATCGCGATCACCGCTTGATCTGCGAAGGTGCGTTGCAGCGCAACGTGTGCCGCTGAGAATGGTTTGGGTTCGGCCCGCGTAACGCTGATCAGGCCAATGGCCGCTCCGGCCTTCATCAGGGGTGTGGTCAACAGGCTGCGAAAGCCGCGCTGGCGAGCCATGTCGCGCATCGGCGGTAAATCGGCCCACTCAACCTCGGTATCGGCGAAGTGCACCACCTCACCAGCACCCATGCGGGCAGCGTGAGGATGCGTCGCGAGCGGCATGGGAAAGTTGGCTTGCAAGGCCTGGTCGGCCTCTACGCTGACGGGTGTGAACGCCGCCAGATGCAGTTGCCCTTCACGCACCAACAGCACCGCAGCCGACTCGCCCTCCATCAGCCGCTTGGAGCTGGCGGCAATGGCCTCAAACACGGGCTGCACGTTAGACGGCGACGCGGCGATGACCTTCAGAATCTCGGCCGTAGCCGTCTGCTGCTCCAGCGCTTCTCGCGTCTCGTTCATCAGCCGTGCGTTTTTGATCGCGATCTCTGCCTGCGCGGCGAAAGCCTGTAGCAGGGAGATATGCCGCTCGCTGAAGGGCCGCACCGTGCGGCGTGATGCATTCAGGATGCCCACGATCACACCGTCATTCATCAGCGGAACCATCAAACTCGTTCGTACACCCCCCAATTCCGCAAAGCCGACAGCCACCGGATCTCGGGCTTTGTAGCGGTGGGTTTCGCGCAGATCAATGACGTGGGAAAACGGTGCTTTCAGCGGTTCGCGGCCGAGCAGTTTTTCGACCGGTACCTCCAGCCCAGCGGCCCATTGCACGACAGCCTCTGACCAATTGCCCTGGCTCGTGCCCGCGGCGCGGGCGATATTGCCCTCAACCTGCCACAACCCGCCGAGGTCGGCCTCGCAGAGACTTTGCAATTTGTCGGCGATGGTGTGGAACACGGGATCGAGGTTGCCGGGCGAGGCATTGATGACTTTCAGAATCTCAGCGGTCGCCGTCTGGCGCTCCAAGGCTTCCTTTGTCTCGCGGAATAGCTTCGCGTTTTGAATCGCGATCACGGCCTGATCGGCGAAGGTCTTGAGTAGGGCGTGCTCGTCTGGGTTGAAACCGTGTGTGTCGCTGTAGCCTCGTGAGAGTGTGCGAGTAACACTGATGCTGCCGATGCCACGGCCTTGCCACATCAACGGCGCTGTCATGCTCGAGCCATGAAAGCCCAGGCGCTGTGCAACCAATTGCACGGAAAGCGGTGCGTTTGGGTTGTTTCGAATGTCACGAAGATCGATGACGGCACCCGCTTCAAATAGCCTCGGCAGTAAAGTCTGTGCCAGTGGCATCGGATACACCAAGCGAGCGCTGGTTTCCATTTCGGCCACCGCGTTTACACCCAATTCGATGCGAGCTTGCTCAGACGAAAAAATGCGCTCAAGCGTGACCTGATCGGCATCATCAACAAGAAACAACATCACTGATAAGCACGAAAACTGGCGCTCGCAGAGGCTCAATATCTTGTCAAACACCGGCCCGCGGTCACCCATCGAACTGCCGATGACTTGGAGTACTTCAGCAGTGGCTTGCTGCGCGGCCCGAGCATGGCTGAGTTCAGCTCGGAGCTTGTCGGGCGGTGACGGCATGGCTATGCGAGCCTTCATTGGTTTGCGATGCATTGCGATTGTCATTGTGCCAGTGTGCGACGTGATGTGTCACGCCGCTTCTGCTGCACGTTCAGTGAATGGCAGTTTCACGCTCTGTATGTGCCGTCAAGCGCTCCAGATTCGCCAGCGCTGGCGCAGTGGCGGCTGACAGCCGCGCCAACACTTCTCGCCGGGGCGCGTCGTCTTTGGCTACCTGTGCCAAGGTCGAGCCTAATCCATCCAGACGGCAGGCGCGAATCCAGCTGCGCAGTTCCGGTAGGGTATTCCATGCGGCTTGGTTGCGCATGCTAATCGCCATCACCCGAAGATAGTCTTCGGTCGTGTCGGTCATGTGAGTGGGCTGGCAAAGCTGACGCTTTGTGGCTTCGTCAGTCATCGTGGCCTCTATGTGCGCGATCAAGGCGGCACTGAAAGTGGGCTGGTAAGTTCTGATCATATGTAGGTGCACCAATCCATCCTCGAACACCGGCTGCGCTGCTTCAATCGGCAGCGCATGCTGCAGCGCACTCGCTGTGCAGTCCACATACAAGGTTTCGGGATCGCAGGGCCGCTCCCCGCGTTCGAGTTGCATGCGGTGCGTGTCGATGTGTTGCAGGCGACCTAAGCGCACGATGTTTTTGATTTCACGCAGTTTCTCCAGTTCCAATTGGGTCACGGTCGCCCCGTGAAACATCGTGGGCCATACGTTTGAATCAAGCCTCATCCAAGTGCCTGCCGCTTCCATTTTCAGGCACACTTCTTTCACGCTGCTCGCTGTTGCGAAAACTTCAAACAGACGAGCCGTACCACCGATCGTTTGCTCGAAGTGCTCCAGCCCCGGCTGAAAGAACGTGCGATTAATGAGCCAGGGGTCGCGCGGCAACACCCAAGTGATGCGCTCGGGTGGAGCGCCGTTGGAGAGCAGCCACGAGACGCTGTCGATGGCTGTCTTGCCAGCGCCCAACACAGTGAAGCGCTTGTAATGCGGCGCAAGCCGCGTTAGGTGGTTGGGTGGCTCACAGGTCACGCCGTCGGCCACCGTGAACTTTCGCTTGTGAGTCAGCGGTATAGAGGTGTGCACCATCGTGGCATCCACCAGCCGCTTACGGACATTCACGGTTTGCATGGCGCCAGACAACATCGAACGGATCGCATAGCTTCCGCTGCCCGGTTCGCCCACCAGATCCGACATAGGATGAAAGCTCACCCGCCCGCTTGCCAGAAAGGTGTCGCGCATCAGTTGGTGAAAATAATCCGTCACCTCGACGCCCGAAGCTAGCTCCAGTAGCCCTTGGTTGAACCCCGTGCTGTCCGTGCGGCCGTTACCCAGAGCGCGTGACGCCACCCCGTAGCAAGCCGAGGGCTGATGCAGCCGCACAAACGGGTAAGCATCATTCCAATGGCCACCGGGCGCGGCTCGCTTGTCCACCATGATGAAGTTGGCGTTGGTTTCCTTGAGCATCACGTCCACAAAAGCCATGGCTGTTGCGCCACAACCTTTCACTAGATAGTCAGTTTGCAGGGGCGCGGTAGAGGAAGTTGTTTGCATTGTGTTGGGCTTTAACGTTAACGTGAAACAGCGCGAGAACGAACGAATTTTTGACGCAGATTTCCGCAGATTCCAAATTGATTCACACAGATTCTTTGAGTAGCGATGTAGAGCGCCCTCTAACGTTCAAAAAAATCTACGTCAAAAAAACTCTGCTTCATCGTCCGGGGCGGCGTCGTACACCATGACAGTTGGGCGAGACCATTCAATTCACCCACACCCGGGCGGCGCTCAAGCCATGAATGGCAAGCTTCGAGGCCTTGGCGCAGCGGTGCGACTGGCCAGCCTCTAGGATCACGTCGGCGGGCTCATTATCAAAGGTAAGCCACAGCGTGCCGACCTCGCAGGTTACCGTACGGCCCATCGGGTAGTCGATCCAGCGGGTGGCTCCCTGATCGAGCCCCAGACAAGAATTCGCCGTCAGCGCTTCTGCTGCCCCGATGCGCTTGAACATTGATGTCAGACGAGCGGGCAGGGTGAAGCGAAACTGAGGGAGGATGGCAGTGAGGTTGGCTGTGTTCATGGCGTTGCTCCGAGTGGTGGTGTCGATGGGTGTAATGTGCGCCTCGGGCGCCCCACCCGTCCTTAAGCGTTGCTAAACCGGTGGCTAAACGTTGCTAAACGCGGCCGGTTGAAATACCCAAACCAGCCTAAACCTTTGCAAGAACCTCGTTGCGACCACCGCTTCCTTGATTCGTCATTCGTTGCGCAATCATCGCGGTGGAACCGCTCCTACAACGACCGCATTTGGAACCGGACGGCTCAAACGCGCCCAAAGCGTGAAACACTGCATCCTCTTCTCTCTTGTGCGGAACCCACATCGTGAATCACATCGATCTCAAAGGTCGCAACGCCATCATCACAGGCGGAGCGCGCGGCATTGGTTTGGCGTGTGCGAAGCGCTTCATCTCGAGCGGCGCAACAGTCATGCTGTGGGACATCGATGCCAGCGCGCTGCAGGCCGCGAAAGCCGAACTCGGCGCAGGGGCGCTCACGTCGTTGGTCGATATCAGTAACGATACCGCCGTCACCGCTGCAACGCTCGCTTCGCTCGAAGCCTTTGCTAGTCAGGATTCGGCGAGCACTCGCATCGACATCCTCATCAACAACGCAGGCATCACAGGCCCCAATGTCAAGGCCTGGGACTACCCGCCTGCCGATTTTCGAAAGGTCGTGGAGCTCGATTTGATAGCGCCATTTGTCGTGAGCCGCGCTGTCGTGCCGCACATGATTGAAGCGGGCTACGGGCGGATCGTCAACATCGCAAGTGTTGCGGGCAAAGAGGGCAATCCGAATGCGGCCGCCTACAGCGCCGCCAAGGCCGGTTTGATTGGACTCACCAAGTCACTTGGCAAAGAATTGGCAGCGCTCGCAGGCGGCAATATCTTGTGCAATTGCGTCACACCCGCCGCCGCCGAAACCGACATCTTCAAACAAATGTCGGCGGAGCACATCGCATTCATGAAATCAAAAATACCGATGAATCGGTTTGTGCAGGTTGATGAAATCGCAGCGATGGTGGCGTGGCTCGCGAGCAGCGATTGCTCGTTTAGCACCGGCGGTGTGTTTGACATCTCGGGCGGCCGAGCGACTTACTGAGCGCGATCAGCCACTTCGCTGCGATGCCTCGCTCGCGAGGTCCTTCCGCGGTGCGTCCCACGTCGTTCGTCACAAAATGAAACTTTTGGCAGATCGACAGCAGTGCCGTTGAGAATGGCTGTATGGGTTGCGGCCAACGTCTTGAATCGCTGAATCGGTTCGTGGACTGGGGTCGCCTCAAGGTTGGTTGCGTTGGCGTCATGATTCGATGGAGCGCTCGCCGCTTAACACCGTCCACGCGATCTCAAAAAATTCAAAGGAGAAGTTATGAAGTTGTCGCATTTGTTCGTCGCGCTGGCAGCGGCTGGATTGAGCTCCGGCGCATTTGCCGCGAAATTCAATTTGAAGCTTGCTCACGCCGTTAACACCACCGATGGTCAACACGCCGCCGCGATGAAGCTCGCCGAGCTCGTGAAAGCGCGCACCAATGGCGATGTTGAAATCACCATTTTTCCTGCGGGGCAGCTCGGTAACGATGCCGCGATGATTAACGGCATGCGCGGCGGCACGATCGATATCGTCTCAAACGGCGCATCCAATCACAACGGCATCGTCGCCAACACCGCCGCGATGGAATTGCCCTTCGTGTTTCGGAGCGCGCAGCACGCCTACAACGTGCTCGACGGCGCAGTGGGTCAAGGCGTACTTGACGAGATGGCCACCCACGGCATCAAAGGCCTCGCTTATTGGGAAAACGGCTGGCGCGCCTTCACCAACAACAAGCGCCCGATCCGTACACCCGATGATGTAAAGGGTCTAAAGATTCGCTCCACACCCAATCCGTACCATATTCAGGCATTCAAACTCTTGGGCATGAACCCCGCGCCCATGCCCATCGCCGAGCTCTACACCGCGCTCGAAACAGGCACCTTTGATGCACAGGAGCATCCGATCAACGTCACTTGGTCATCCAAGTTTTACGAGGTGCAAAAGCATCTCACCGTGAGTAACCATATCTACTCGCCGCTGATCGTGGCGATGAACAAAGCGAAGTTCGACAGCCTGCCCGCAAACTACCAAAAGATCATGGTGGATTCAGCACGTGAAGCTGCAAAGTTTCAGCGCGACCTCAATGCGCAAAACGCAGGCAAGGTCATCGCCGATCTTAAAAAATCGGGCATGCAAGTTGTTGAAACCGTTGACATGGCACCGTTCCAAAAAATCGTTTCCGAGGCCATCGCCAAAACTTTTGCTGAGAAAAACGGCCCAGCGCTTTTGAAAGCGATTGAAGCGGTTAAGTAGTTCAAGCCTTTCACCAACCAGCGCGCATGTCTTCAACCGAGGTCATGCGCGCTTTTGTTTTCCGCCCATGAAAAAAATCAACGACTTGTTTTTTAAGCTCGCCGAAGTCACGCTCGTAGTGATGCTCTCGACGATGGTGGTGATGGTATTTGGCAACGTGGTGCTTCGATACGGCTTCAACACAGGCATCATCAGCTCCGAGGAGCTGTCGCGCTTTTTGTTCATTTGGATCACGTTTTTGGGTGCTGTGGTAGCGATGCGTGAAAACGCGCACCTGGGCTTGGATTCAATCGTTCGGCTTTTGCCATTGATCGGTCAAAAAACGTGTTTTGCGATGTCCAATCTCCTGATGCTCGGCTGCTGCACGTTGATGTTTTACGGCACATGGAAGCAGCATCACATCAACGCTACAACGAACTCGGCGGTGCTCGAGATTCCGATGAGCTGGGTGTACGGCGTGGGCTACCTCACCAGTATCGCCATGGGATTGATGATCATCGGCAAGCTGGCGAGATTGGCCACCGGAAAAATTCGTGAAGACGAGCTAATTCAGGTGATGGATTCGGAAGAGGAAGCGAGCCCGCATCTGGCCAAAGACTCGGGAGCGACGAAATGACGATCCTGGTCTTCGTGGTTTCACTGCTCGCAGCGATGGCACTCGGCATGCCGCTTGCGTTTTCGCTCATCGTTTCGGGCGTAGCGCTGATGCTGCACCTCGACAGCTTCGACACGCAAATCATTTCGCAAAATTTGATCAGCGGCGCAGATAATTTTCCTTTGATGGCGGTGCCGTTTTTTATGCTCGCTGGCGAGCTGATGAACGCGGGCGGACTGAGCCGACGTATTGTCAATTCCGCGATGGTGTGGGTCGGTCATTTTCGCGGCGGGCTGGGCTACGTGGCCGTGTTTGCTGCGATCGTGATGGCGAGCTTATCGGGCTCGGCGGTGGCCGATACCGCGGCGCTCGCGGCGGTGCTGCTGCCGATGATGAAAAGCGCCGGTTACCGAATGGATCGCTCTGCCGGTTTGATTGCTGCGGGCGGCATCATTGCGCCCGTCATTCCGCCGTCGATTGGATTTATTTTGTTTGGCGTGATCGGCGGCGTGTCGATTTCAAAGCTCTTCATGGCGGGAATCGTCCCCGGCATCATGATGGGTGTGGCGCTGATGGTGACTTGGTGGATCGTGGCGCGAAACGATGACGTAAGAATCGCGCCAAAAGTTGGAATGCGCGAACGACTAAAGGTCACCGCCAACGCCTTTTGGGCGTATCTGCTCGCTATCACCATCATCGGTGGCATGAAAGCGGGCATCTTCACGCCAACCGAGGCGGCGGTTGTGGCCGTCGTGTACTCGCTCTTTGTCGGATTGTTTATCTACCGAGAACTCAAGGTGCGCGATCTCTACCGACTCATTCTCAACGCGGGCAAGATGTCAGCGGTCGTGATGTTTTTGGTGGCGGCGGCGTTGGTTTCTGCGTGGCTCATCACGATTGCCAACATCCCGGCGCAGATCGTCTCGCTCATGGAGCCGTTTGTGGGTAACAAAATGCTCCTGATGGCGATGCTCATGCTGCTCGTTTTCATCGTGGGCACCGCGCTCGACTTTGCTCCCACCGTGCTGAT
This sequence comes from Betaproteobacteria bacterium, assembly GCA_013298455.1. Taxonomy (GTDB): domain Bacteria; phylum Pseudomonadota; class Gammaproteobacteria; order Burkholderiales; family Casimicrobiaceae; genus Casimicrobium. Next base: position 7,840 of record JAAFHR010000119.1, read on the forward strand.
CCTCACGCCGGTATTGATGCCGCTTGTAAAGGCTGCGGGCATTGATCCGGTTTACTTTGGCGTGCTCTTCATCATCAACAATGCCATTGGGCTGCTCACGCCACCGGTAGGCACGGTGCTCAATGTCGTCTGCGGCGTTGGACGAATTCCGATGCACGATGTGATCCGCGGCGTGTGGCCGTTTCTCGTGTCACAGGTTGTGGTGATGGCGATTTTGGTGGTGTTTCCGGAGCTGGTGATGGCACCACTTAGGTTCTTGCTCCGCTGACATTCGAGCTCCGATTCGTCAAAGCATTTGACGAATCGGACCGCCGCCGCTACCCGGGCAGCGAAACGCCCAACGCGTTGGCATGTGGCGCTAGCGATTGCCACACTGTGTCTGGGTAACTTAAACCATCAACCATCGCGCTCCGCTGCAAGCTCGCGGCCTGATCGCCGGGCATTCGCACGGGCTTTGCAGCATCAATCGGGCGATTGCTTCTGCACTGCTGCGACAGAAAATCCGTTTGTTCAACAAACGCGTCAGCCCCCGCAAAAAACTCAGGGTTGATGAGCTGCAAAAACGTGTTGCCGCCCCAGGTCGTCGGACCGTCAACGCGGCCATGTCCGGAGAGCCCTTGCGATAGCGCTTCAACCATCAACGCGATCCCGAAGCCCTTGTGACCGTATTCCTGGCCGCCTAGCAGTTGCAATGATCCCTTGGGGTCGGTGTGTTCAAGCACAGCCGGATCGGTCGTCGGCACGCCATTACAGTCAAGCAACCACGGATGCGCAAACGCCTCGCCCGCCGCGTGTTTTTGCCGCGTCATCGACACCGTGGTGATCGACGCACAAATGTCAACGAGCACTGGATGCTCACGGCCCGGATAGCCAATGGCGTAGGGATCCGGCGTGAAAAGCGGCTCCGTGCCACCGTAGGGCGCCACGCGTTTCCCGGCGGGATCCGA
>JAAFHR010000012.1 GCA_013298455.1 Betaproteobacteria bacterium
CACCTTGCAGCGTGTGGCCGATGAAACGATCACCGTCGCCATGGGTCCGCTCGATGCCTTTACAGGGGTTCGCGAAGGCAAACCTGTGGCTACGCAAGTATGGTCGGGCGCCAGAAAACCGGATGCCGAAGGCAAGGGCGGCGGCAGCGCGCAGTTTTGGCTGTCACCCGAATGGCATTACGTGCCGTTTCGATTGAAGGTCGTCAATGCGCAGGGTCGTAGCGCTTCGTTTGAGTTGACCGGGGTCAATGCGCAGTAGCGGGGGCTTACCTCGCGGCTGCGCTAATCGGGTCGCTGGCTCGTCCGGCGACCACCATTCGCTGATGCAAAACAGTGCCTCGGCCAAGAGCGGCACCACCTACTGCTAACCCGGAAATCGTTCGCACGCCAAATCTACAAATCGACGCACTTTCGGTGTGAGGTATCGATTGCTCGGGTACACGGCATACACCTCGACGGCCGGCGGTCGCCAGGGTGCGAGCACGCGAATCAACTCGCGAGCCTTTTCGTGAGACAGCGCGATGAAGTCGGGTAGTTGACCAATGCCAATACCGGCCAGCACGGCGTTGAGCACCTCGGAACCTGAGTTGACGCGCAGGCGAGGCAAACCCTGTGCTTTAGCCGTGCTGCCCGCATCGTGCAAGGTCCACAAGTGGCGCGATCCGGGTCCGGTGAAAACCACCACCGGGCACGCGGTGAGATCATTGGGCACGCTCGGTTCTCCCTGACGTTGAACGTAGCCGGGTGTCGCGTAGAGCGCGTAGTCGAAGCGACCCAACTTGCGCGCAGCGAGTCGCGACTCGGGGAGTGGGCCTGCGCGGATCGCCAAGTCAAAGCCCTCGTGCACAAGATCGAGCTCGCGAGAGGCGTACTCAACTTCAATGCTGACGTGCGGGTATCGCGCCAAATATTCGCGCACCCATGTGCCCAAGGCATTCATCCCGAATTCGACCCCGCAGGTGATGCGCAGCACACCTTGCGGGGCGGCTTTGATGTTTTGCGTGACGTGTACGGTGTCCTCAATCGCAGCCAACACGCCGGTTGCGCGTTCAAACACCGCCCTGCCCGCCTCGGTCACCGATTGTTTGCGGGTGGTTCGTTCCAAGAGCGTCACGCCCAACTCGGCTTCGAGCTGGGCGATGACTCGACTGACATTGCTCGCTTGCATGGCGAGCACCGTCGCGGCACCGGTAAAACTTCCGGCCTCTACGACCTTCACGAAAACACGGAGTTGCTCGAACGTCATAGGTAATTACTATCAAAATCGATATTGCACATGTTCTGTAGTGGCTATTGATGCTTTTTCTATTGTCAATCAGAATGGGAATGCTGTCCACCCACACAAAAACATCCCGGCGGCTCAGCTCGCACCATCAATCTCGAAAGGATTCCCATGCGCAAACTTTTTAAGGCGTTGTTTGCAGGCTTCGGTCTGCTGGTCATCGGAATCGGTATCTCTGCTTTCCTCGGATCGCGACCAGCAATCGGCGCATGCGATTCAATCCAGCCTTCCGGCGGCTTCACTAGCTTTCGACTCAGCGCGGCGGATGGCAACTGCCTACAGGGATATGCGTGGCTGCCCACCGGCAAACCGGTTGTTGCTGCGGTCGTCGTCGCGCATGGCATTCACGATCACGCTCGCCGCTACGAAGGCCTGGCGCAGGCGCTCAACGCACAGGGCATCGCGCTGTTGAGTTGGGACCAGCGGGGTCACGCCGCCTCAGGCGGTGCGCGGCAACGAGTTGATTCAGCAGAGCAATTGGTCGGAGACATGCGTTTGACAGTCCAAGAGGCGGCGAAACGCTTCCCGGGGCTTCCGCTGTTCGCCTATGGTCACAGTATGGGCGGCCTGGTCGCCCTGCACTACGCGCTTGCGGATGAAAAATCGTTGAGCGGGTTGATCGTCAGCAGCGCCGCTTTGAAATTGCCGGAGGGTGCCAGCGCCGGGCAATTGGCGGTTGTCAAAACGCTGTCCACGATATTGCCGGGGTTGCCAGTGGAGGCCATTGATGAGGCCAAGCTGATGCGTCCGCCCGAAGCACGCAAAGCGCTCGCTGAGGATCCGCTGATCGCGCGCGACAAAGTGCCTGCACGCACTGTTGCGACGATCCTCAACGGCATCGATTCGGCGCGGCCACGCTTCGCATCCGTCAAGCTTCCACTGCTTGTCCTACACGGAACGGCAGATCAAGTAACGAACCCCGCTGGCAGCCGCGAACTCGCCGCACAAGCAGCCAGCGCAGACAAGACGGTAACAATCTACGAATCGGCGCTCCACGACTTGCTGCACGACACGGAGGCGGCACGTGTACGTCAAGAAATCGTCGGATTTGTTGCGCGTCTCTCGGTGGTCGCGAAGCCTTAAGCAACGTAAGCAACGCAAGGAAACCGGCGAAACGCGTTCGCGACTTGTTGATGGCGGGATTGCGGCGAGAACGAGGCAAGTCAGTCATGCCGACGAGAAACGCCCGCATCGACGCGCACGGAGTCACCGGAGCTAACGTGGCGGGCGAATCGCTAACTTAGGTGCGTGTTCGCGCTGCAATACGCGCAGAAAATCAGCCTGTGCCCTTGAGTTCCGCATTACGTGCCGTTTCGCTTGAAGGTCGTCAACGCGCAGGGCCGTAGCGCTTCGTTTGAGTTGACGGGCGTGAATGCAGAATAGCGGCATTGCCGCGCTGCGGCGCTTGCCCGGTCGTTGGCTCGTCCAGCGACTACGATTCGCTGATGCAAAACACTTCTTCGGCCAATAACGACCAGCAGCCACAGCGCTCACTCATTTGCCGTAACTGCGGCGCCCACGCAGCGGGGAAGTATTGCCCTGATTGCGGTCAAGAAACCGATCCGTCGCCACCCTCGGTGCGCGAATTCATCAATCACTTTCTCGGCAACTACATCGCCGTGAAAGGCTCGTTCGTTCAAACGCTGTGGCGGCTTGTCTCGAAACCGGGGCAGCTCACGGTCGACTACCTCGCGGGGCGCAAACGGCAATACATCCTGCCGCTGCGGCTCTATCTAACGATCAGCGTGATCGTGTTGCTCTCTGTTTCATTGGCGGTCAACAGCGCGATGTCGGCCGATGAGATGGTCAAGATCGATGCCAAGGACATGCAGGGCAATTTCATTTCGTTGGGCGACTTTGCAACGATCAAGCTCGACAAAGGCACCGTGAAATGCGAGGGCGCGGTGCCCGAATCCATTTGCCAGCGCGCGCGTGAGCGCTACGGCGCGTCGCCCGAGACGATCAAAAGTTTCGTGCGGACCCTGCCCGAGCGAATGGTGAAGTATCTGGGCTATAGCCTCTTTGTGCTGATGCCGCTCTTCGCGCTCCTCATGAAATTCGTCTATCTAAACCGTCATTTGACCTACGGCGAGCACATCGTTTTTGCGCTGCACCTTCACACGCTGTGGCTGTTGATCCTGCTCGCAGCGGTCATCGCACCCAATGGTTGGGGAGGTTTGGCCGTGCTCGCCGCGCCCATTTACGCGCTCTTGGCGATGCGGCGCGTGTACGGCGGACGGTGGTGGATTACGTTACTCAGAGCGAGTGCCGTGACTGCGATGTATCTGGTCGCGCTCTTGATCGCGCTGACGATCGACGCACTGGTTGCGCTGCTGCTTTGAGTCAAACGTGTTGCTAAGCATTTACCGTCGAGTGCCAGCTTTATTTATGTAAGCGTTTTTAATATTGAGCTAAAAGCTATTTAACGCAACTTTCGAAATAAAGCTTATCGACCCTGATCGCCATAATCTGCATGGCTTTAGCGTAAATTGCTGTAAGTCACGTCCGTAGAATACAGGTATGTATCTACGCCCCACAGCCCTCGCCGCGCTCACCTTCGCCATTGATTCGGCTCGAAAATTTGAGTACCCGGCGGATCGAACTTTGTCCTACGTGCTGCGCGAACATCGCGTCGGATCGCTCGATCGTCAGCTCGTGGCTGAGGGCTTTTACGCGTGGCTTCGGCATCGCTTGAGTGTTGAGGCGATTGCTGGGGACGACGCCAAACCAGTCGCGCTGGCGCTGGCTGCCTTGGCGCGGCAATTTCGTCGTCGGGTGACCGTGCCGCCCGGTGAAGAGGCGCGTTACCTCAAGTTTCTCAACACTGACGAGGCGCTCGGCGCACATGCCAAACGCGAATTGCCGAGTTGGTTGTGGGACCGTTTGGGTTTGCAATATGGCAACGATGAGCGTGTGTTGCTTGCTGAATCGCTTCTGTTGCCCGCTACCTTTGACATTCGTGTCAACACGCTGAAAGCCAAGCGTGATGCGGTGTTGGCGCGGTTTAAGAAAGAAGGTTTTGGCGATGCCAAGCCGATGCTGATGTCTGACATTGGCATTCGTTTTCCGGAGCGTGTTGACATTTCTCGGCACGAACTGTTTGAAGACGGCAGCGTGGAAGTGCAAGACGAAGGCTCACAGCTTTTGGCGCAACTCGTTGGCGCCAAACGCGGCGAATTCGTGATCGATTTTTGCGCCGGTGCGGGCGGCAAAACGCTCGCGATGGCGGCGATGATGGCCTCGCAAGGCCGGATCTATGCGCTCGATGTCAATGAACGGCGGCTCGACAACCTGAGCCCGCGCCTGGCTCGAAGCGGCGCGAGCAATGTGCAAACGATGCGCATCGAAGACGAAAACGACAACCGTCTCAACAAGTTTTTCGGCAAGGCCGACAAGGTGCTCGTTGATGCGCCCTGCTCGGGTTTGGGCACGCTTAAACGAAATCCAGATTTGAAATGGCGGCAATCACCAAAGAGCGTGAAAGAGCTCACCGCGCTGCAAATCAAGATTCTCACGTCTGCATCAAGGCTCGTAAAACCGGGCGGTCGTTTGATCTACGCCACTTGCAGTTTGCTTGCTGAAGAAAACGAAAAAATCGCCGAGCAATTCATGGCGGAGCAGACTGGCTGGACCTTGATTCCAGCGGCAATGCACGGCGAAGTAAATCCTGAAAAACCGTACGCGCAGTTATTGCCACATCGCGACGGTTGCGATGGATTTTTTGCAGCAGTTTTGGAGCGCGCGGCAGCGTAGCTACATCTGCCGAAACAGGCCTTGATACGCACGCGACACGTTGACAGGCTTGGCGAAACCGCGAATGGTGAGCGTCATGCGCCCAGCGTCGTCTCGTTTGCTTGAGGCCACAAATCGCGAGTTCACCACGGTACTGCGATGCACTTGCCAAAACAGCTCGCTATCGAGCGATTGCAGCAGTTCAATGAGCGGCATGCGAATCAAATGCTCGCCGTTGACGGTGTGCACAACCGTGTACTTGTCATCGCTCTCGAAAAGCATCACTTCATCGACCGAAATTTGAAATGTGGTGTCGCCTCGGCTCGCTCGAATCCATCTGAGTTTAGTGGTGGTCGTGCTCGCGCTGGGCAGTGCCCGTGAGAGCAAATTGAGCACACCGGCCAAATCTGGCGCAGGCGTGTTTTGCGCCAACACCGTTTGCAACCGCGCCACCGTTTTGGCCAGCCGCGCTTTGCTGATAGGTTTGAGCAAGTAGTCGATCGCGTCGTGGTCAAACGCTTCAACGGCGTACTGATCGTAGGCGGTGACGAACACCACACGTGTATCGCCGTCGATCCCTTGCGCTACCTCGATGCCCGTTTGTCCAGGCATTTTGATGTCCAGAAACGTGACGTCTGGTTGATGGCGGGCGATCATTTCAGCTGCTTCCAAGCCATTGGCGGCTGTGGCGATGATTTGTAATTCCGGCCAGACCTCGGAGAGCTGATCTTTGAGTTCGTCTCGGAGGAGCGATTCGTCGTCGGCAATGAGTGCGGTGGTCATGATGCGGGACTACTGGCGTTTGGGATCGTGATGACGACTTTGGTGCCTAGATCGGCATCGCTGATGGCGAGCGTAGCTTGATGGTCGTAGAGCACATTGAGCCGCTCGCGCAAATTTGACAGACCGACGCCGTCGTCGCCGGAGTTTGCAGCGCTACCAAATCCGAGCCCGTTGTCGGTGATTTCAAAGCGCATCAAATTGGGCTCAGCCAGCGCGCGAATACTCACGCGTCCGCCCTCAACTTTCGGCTCTAGGCCATGCTTGATTGCATTCTCGACCAGCGGCTGCAAGAGCATGGGCGGCAGCGGCGCTGCGAGGATCGCATCATCTGCATCCACCGAAAATTGCAGTCGCTCGCCCATACGGATGTGGATCAATTCGAGATAGTTTTTCAGTAAATCCAACTCTTGTTTCACGCTGCCTTGTTGCGAGCGGCTGGCCGATAAAGACTGCCGAAGGTAGGCGATGAAATTGTCCAGCATCAAATTGGCGCGCTCAGGCGAGCGATTGATCAGGCTTTGCACATTGGCCAAAGTGTTAAACAAAAAATGCGGCTCAATCTGTGCCTGCAGCATGCGCATTTGCGCTTGCACCAGTTGCTTTTCACTGGAAACGATTCGCAAGTTCTCGCGAGCCATCAGCTCTTCGACTTTGCGCTCTTCCCATTCGTTGCCGAAAAAGCTTTTTCCGAAGACCGTGGGCGCCATGATCACCAGCGACAATCCCCAGCCCAAAGTGGGCCAATGCGCCCACCACAGGGTGTTGACGCCCATCGTCAGATAGTTGATGAGCCACAGACTCGGAATGATGATGCAGTAGAGCGACAGCGTGATGTAGAAGCCGCGCATCGCCTTGACGCGCTTTCGGGTTCGGGCGATGGCGTGGTCCAAGCGCGGATCGGCGGCGCTCATTTTTGACGCTCTTTCGCGTCGCGAGCCAGTATTTCCGCCACTTTGCGGTCTTCCCAATCATTGGAGAAGAAACCCCACCGCGGCAGCACCGCCAAGCCATGAAAGACAAGTCCAATGCCCCAGCCGAGCGCTGGAAACAGCACCCACATCCACTGCCATTTGTGTTTGTAGCCCGTGCCGTTGAGCAGCGGCCACGCGGCAAAAATGCAGAGCAATCCAATGATGAAGGCATACACAAACGCGTGGCGATAGAACTCGGCAAGGCGCTGCACCCGCCGGCGAATGGCTCGCTCCCGGTCCGTCGCACCCGCTACAAAGTCGTCATATTGGTCCATCGCTTCCTCGGTTCATTTCGATTCAATGGAGAAAGTCTAGGGGCAACTCCGTCGCCGAAACCACAACTAAACGATGAACATGCGCGCTTGTTTCGCCAATCGCCGAATCGCTTCGCCAGTGGCAGATTGGTTCGCCAGCGGCTAAGGCTTGATGTAGGCGAAGTTCTCGCGCGACTGGAGCTGCGCGATTCGGACGACGCCCGAGGCCGTGTAATCAGCTTCTTGAATGAACTGCTCTTTCTTTAAGTTGCGATTTTTCAGCGTGATCTCACATATTTCGAAGCGCACGCCGCGCGCTTTGAGCGCAGAAACAAGCGGCGCGAATTCGATGTTGCTCTTTTCATCTTTCTTGCCCTCCATGAGCAAATCAACACCCTCGGCATGCGTCACGACCACGATCTTCGTCTCGGGCGCGACGTCTAGGTGATTGCGGATGTTTCGAAGCCCTTTAACGCCCTGTGTGGCGGCGGCATCGATGTGATAGACAACCTTGTCCTGCGCCCACGCAACGCTCGGAAGCAATCCACCGAGGCTGCAAAAAATTGTAAGGACATTAGCAATCAGAAAACGCTTCACGATAGGGCTCCCATGGGGTGATTTGCAGTCATTGTAGGCACGCCCAACGATGCGCTTCGACATCGGATTGCCGGACGAATCGGGTAACGTTGGCGCATGCATTTTCCTGATCAGTTTTGGTGGCTTGCTGGTTGCGCGTTTGTGGCCGGCGTGGTGCGTGGTTTCTCTGGATTTGGTTTGTCGGCCGTATTGGTCGCGAGCGGCTCGTTTTTTGTCTCACCGCGAGCGCTGATTCCATCGGCCCAAGCGCTCGAGATCGCCGCCAGCGTTTTCATGATTTCATCGGTATGGCGTGACATCAATTGGAAATGGCTGACACCGATGGCCATCGCCTACGGCATTTCGATCCCGCTGGGCGTGGCGTCGCTGGCTTATCTGCCGATCGATTGGTTGCGAGTGGGCGGCTGTGTGGTGTTGTTTGTCGCCTCGATGTGTTTGCTTCTCAACGCGCGCCCCAAGTTGCCCGATGGCTTTCCGCTTCGTTTCGGCACCGGCTTGGTTGCGGGCTATTTGGCGGGCGCATCCTCGCTCGGTGGCATGGTGGCATCGGTGATGCTATTTGCGGTGTCGATTCCCGCCAAGAATCTGCGCGCAACCTTGGTAATGCTCTTTTTTGGAAGCGCGTTGTATTCGCTTTCATGGGGCACATGGCATGGCGTGGTGACCACTGAGACGTGGGTGCGCTCGGCGTGGTTAGTGCCGCCCATGTTGGCTGGAATTTGGATCGGCACTCGGGGCTTTCAGTCCGTCGATGAAACGCAGTTTCGAAAGGCGGTACTTGCGATATTGGCGGCGCTCTCGATCGCTGGTGTTGTCAGTGTGTTGTTTCGCTGATCGCGCTTTCGCCAATGATGGAACGAGATATCTTTAACCACTTTACCTGCACACATCGACGGCGTACTGATGAACATCGTGTTTGATTTTGGCAATGTCCTTTTTGAATGGAAGCCCTCGGATCTCGTCCCAGCGCACTACCCAGGCGCGGCTCACTGGCGCGTTGACCTAAACGAATTTGCCCGTGAGATGACCGATCACGCCGATTGGCGCGCCTTTGATGCGGGCACGATGACCATCAGCGCGCTTGCGCCGAAGATCGCCGCCCGCATGAATTTGAATGCGGCAGACGTACAGCAATTCCTCACTGCACTGCCCTACAAGTTGCCGCCGATTCACGAAACGATCGCGGTAGTGAAACGCCTGTGTGCGGCATCCCAGCGTCGCTATCGCGTGTTCTATCTATCGAACATGCCCGCAGAGTATGCCGACACACTAGAGTCGCTCTATCCTTGGATCGCAGAGTTTGACGGCGGTATCTTTTCGGGCCGCGTGGGCCATATCAAACCCGACCCCGCAATTTTTCGAGCGGCAGAAGCGCAGTTTGCACTCGTGGGTTCCGAAACGCTTTTTCTTGACGACGTTGCTGCGATTGTTGAGAGCGCGAGGCAGTGTGGATGGCACGCCGCGCAGATTCGATCGCCGGCCGATGTAACGGCAGCGCTCAGTGCATTTCGTGTGCCGTGGTAGTCAGTTAAGATTGGTCTGAATTCTTGCCTTGCTACGCTGCAGGGATTTCGTACGTTTACACTGATCTAGCCCTACAAAACTCAAAAGAATGGCACTTCCATCGATCAATCTAGAGGAGTTGAAACAGCTCGCTGACGCCGTGCCGGCGATGCTGGCTTGTTTTGAGTCGAGCGGGTTCACCTGTTTGTACGCCAACGCCGCGTACGGCAAGCTTTCGGGTCGAAGCACAGCGCAAATGGTCGGCGTGACCTATGCGGAGATGATCGGTGAGCACGAAGCCAAGGCAATCCGACCCTACGTTGATCAAGTGATGGCGACAGGAAAACCTGCCAATTACGTTCGGACCTACACGGATATTGATCAACGCCAACGTTGGATCGAAGTCAGCTTGGTGCCCAATCGCGAAGTGGGCATGGACCGTGTGTTTGTGCTGATTTCAGACATTACGCGGCACCGAGATGCTGAGTTTGCGGCGCAAGTTAGTGCGGATCGGACTCGAAAGTTCTTTGAGGCGTCGGAAGAGGGCATTCTTTTTCACACCGGCGGTGTGATCACCGACGTTAACCCTTCGCTGCTTCGCGTGATGGGCTACAGCGAAGCCGAGATGGTGGGACACAACACGCTGGAGTTTGTGCCGCCGCAGGCGAAGACTGAGGTGATGCAGGTGATCGCAAGCGGCGTGGAGATAGCCTACGAGAGTCAGGTGATTTGCCGGGACGGCTCGCTGCTCGACGTCGAGTACATCGTCCGAAATTTGTCGTGGGGCGAGCAATCGCAGCGCATGGTGATCGTGCGTGATCTGACAGCGCGCAAAGTGGCTGAATCGCGGATTCGTTATTTGGCCTTCAACGATCCATTGACCGGTTTGCCCAATCGGGGTCAGGTTGAGGAGCGATTCGGCATCTTCATTGATCAATGCGCAAAGCAGAATTGGCAGTTCGCAACGCTCTTTTTGGACCTTGATCAGGTCAAGCGCGTCAATGATTCCCTAGGTCATCACGCGGGTGACGCGCTGCTCTGCGAAGTCGCCAAACGCCTCGCGCGGGTCTGTGCCGCTGAAGGGTCGGTGTACAACGAGGCGTGGTTAGCGCGCTTGGGCGGAGATGAATTTGTTATTGCGCTCTCGTTCATGCATCGTAACGAGCTCGATGCTTTCGTGACCGCGCTATTGCAAACTTTCCATCAGTCGATTCGATTAGGCTCGCGAGAATTGCGTGTGAGCGCTTCGGTGGGCGTTGCGATCTATCCGCAAGACGGCAAAACGCCGTCAGAGCTTTTGAAAAATGCCGATGCCGCCATGTATTTCGCAAAAAATCAGGGTCGCGCCACGGTTCGCTACTTTGATGCGAGTTTGGCGTTGGCGGCTGATTTAGCGATTGATACGGAGCAGGAGCTGAGCGCCGCCGTGACTGGCAAGCAGTTCGTTTTGTATTTTCAGCCACAACTCTCACTAGACGGCACGAAACTCTTTGGCGTTGAGGCCCTCATCCGTTGGAATCATCCGGTGCGCGGCTTGGTATCACCGGAGTACTTCATCCGTGTGGCCGAGGACGTACATCTGATTTTGCCGATTGGGCAGTGGGTGATGGACGAAGCGCTGGCTCAGGTGAAGCGCTGGCAATCGCAAGGATGGTCAGCGGCGCGGGTGGCTGTGAATCTCTCGAGCAATCAGTTTCGCGATGGCGACTTCGTGCGTAACGTCGTCGCGGCGCTAGAGCGTGCGAAGGTCAAAGGCGACTGCTTGGAGCTCGAATTGACCGAGCGCATGGTGATGGGCGACGAGAAGCAGGTGCTCGGTGTGCTGCAAACACTCAAGTCACTTGGGATCACATTGTCAGTTGACGACTTCGGAACGGGCTTTTCATCCCTCTCACGTTTGCGCTCGTTGCCGATCGACCAGCTAAAGATTGATCAAAGTTTTGTGCAGGATCTGCCTGAATCGCACAGCGCTCTGGCTGTTGTTACCTCGCTCATTCAACTGGGCAAAGGCTTGTCGATGCAGGTCGTTGCTGAGGGCGTGGAAACGGAAGCACAACGTGAATGTTTGGAGCTGCTCGGTTGTCCGATTGCTCAGGGTTTTCTCTCTGCGCGACCCATGCCAGCCGACGAATTTGCGCCTTGGCTGCAATCGTTTTTGAGCGGTTCACTCGGGCGTAGCTGACGCCGCCACCGCGTTTGATTTTCCGCGCTCATGCTGGAGGGCGACGAACCCACCCATCAAAATCAGCGCCACACCCAAGAGCGTGAAACCATCGGGCAATCGATTGAAGATGAACCAGCCGTAAAACGCCGAAAACGCGAGCTGCACGTACATGAAAGGTGCCAACGCGGTTGCAGTTGCTAACGAATAGGCGCGGATCATGCACCAATGCCCCAAGAGCCCAAGTAGCCCAATGCCCAACAGAAGCACGATTTCCATGCCATGCGGCATCTGAAAAAACATCGGCGACGCGGCAGTTAACAAAAGCGCGCCAACGGCGTTGGCGTGAAAGAGAAGCGGCATGGCATCGACTTCACCTGCCACTTTTCGTGTCAACACAATGTAGGTCGCGTAAAACGATGCCGAGGCCAAGGCTGCGATTGTGCCGATACCGGTGTGAGTAAATCCGGGGCGAAGCGCCACCAAGACCCCGCCAAAGCCCAGCGCGAGCGCAATCCAATGGGCGCGAGCCGGGCGCTCTTTGAGCACCATCGACGAGAGCAACACGACAATCGTTGGGCACACAAACGACACCACTGCAGCCTCAACGAGCGGCAGGTTTGCCAGCGCGACCCAAAAGCATGAGGTGCTGACGACGAGCGTTACGCCACGCGCAATTTGAATTTTTGGTTGTGCGGCATGCGCAAAGTTGCGGCCTTTCTTAGCGAGCAGATAGAGCCCCAAAATCACCGTAGGAATCAGGTAGCGAATCCACACGCCCGCCAAAATCGGATAGGTTTGACCGAGCCATTTCGCAGCGGCATCCATCGTTGCGAATGTCAGCATTGCGCCCAATAGCCACGGCAGGGCGCGGGCGTTGAACGCGGCGCTCACGCTGGTGCGGTGCGGTTCGCCGCGTCGTGCGGTGCGATCGCTTCGAGTCGCCCGAGGTGCAAGCGCATCACGCGATCACACCGCGACGCCAGAGCTAGGTTGTGCGTGACTAAAACCAGCGCAGCGTTTCTTGATCGGGCTTGATCGATCAACAGGGCAAACACGCGCTCGCTGTTCTCTTCATCCAGATTGCCTGTGGGCTCATCGGCCAAGATACAAGCGGGTCGCGTCACCAGCGCTCTAGCGATAGCCACGCGCTGGCGCTCACCTCCCGAGAGTTCGGATGGCAAGTGATGCGCGCGGCTGGCGAGCCCCATCGCTTCGAGCATGCTGCTGGCCTCAGCGCGCGCGGCCTCGGGTGTGGTGCGACGAATTCGAAGCGCGAGCGCGACGTTATCAAGCGCCGTCAACTCGGCGAGCAAATGATGAAATTGATAAACAAAGCCCTGCGCATGATTGCGAAGCGTGCTGCGAGCCGCGTCGCTCATCCCTTTGAGTGGCTGCTGAAGGATTGCCACTTCGCCGCTGCTGGCTTGATCGAGGCCGCCCAACAGGTGAAGTAGCGTGCTTTTCCCAGAGCCCGACGCACCGACGATGGCGAGTGTTTCGCCCCGGCAGACTTCGAGGTCGATGGCGTTCAACACGTCCGTACTGGCGGGGCCGCTCACGTAGCGCTTGCTCAGCGATTTGGCTGAGAGCACGACTTCGCTGACCGTGCTTTTCGCGATGAAATCAGTCATAGCGAAGCGCCTCTGCGGGGTTTAGTCGACTTGCGCGCCAGCTGGGATAGAGCGTTGCCAAAAACGACAAAACCAAACTCATCAGCACAATCGCAATCACGTCACTTGCAATCACTTTCGACGGCAGCGACGTAATCAGATACACCGTTTTGTCGATGAAGGTCACGCCCAAGAGCTTCTCAATCGTGCCAACCACGGCATCCAGATTGAGCGAGATCAACATGCCCACTACAAAACCGATCAACGTGCCCAACACGCCAATGATCGCGCCCTGCACCACAAAAATCTGCATGATGCTCGCCGGTCTCGCGCCGATGGTTCGGAGGATCGCGATGTCGCTTTCTTTGTCGGTGACGACCATCACGAGCGTGCTCACCAAATTAAATGCAGCCACTGCAACGATCAACGTGAGGATGATGAACATCACGCGTTTTTCGAGCTGCACGGCTTTGAAAAAATTGGCGTTTTGCTTCGTCCAATCGCTCACACCGAGCCCCGGCGGCAGCGAGCGAATCCAATCGTTGGCAACGGCGGGCGCTTGCATCAAATCTTTGAGCTTCACGCGAAGCCCGGTCACTGCGTCACCGAGTTGCAACAAGCGCTGCCCGTCTTGGTAGTGAATGAGCGCGACCTTGCTGTCGGCTTCGATCCAACCGATTTCAAACAAGCCGATGACGGTGAAGCTTTTGGCGCGCGGGACTGAGCCTGCCGGTGTGATCGTGCCCTGCGGCACCACGAGCGCAACCTTCTCGCCAACGCGCACGCCCAAACTGCGCGCCAAATCAACGCCCAAAATCACGCCCCACTCGCCTGCTTTCAAATCGGTGAGCGCACCGACCTTCATGTGCGATTGCACGGTGGCGACTTTGTTTTCACTGGCCGGGTCAATGCCGCGAACGAGCGATGGTTTGTTCACTTCGCCGTTGACCCACATGCCTTCGCCTTGAACGTACGGCGCGATGGCCTCGACTTGCGGATTCTTTTCGAGCGTAGGCAACAGCGCTTGCCATTGATTGAGCGGTGCATCGAAGCCTTTAACTTCCACATGCGCCGTGGCGGCGAGCATACGATTTCGAAGTTCGCTCTGGAAGCCATTCATCACCGAGATCACCACGATCAACGCTGCAACGCCCAGCGCAATGCCGAGCATCGAAATTAAGGAGATGAAGGAGATGAAACTATTGCGGCGTTTGGCGCGCACGTAGCGCACACCGAGTTCGAGCTCAAAGCGGGATAGAAAAGGCATTGTGTGGGATTTTACGCGGGCGGTCGGCCAAACCGACGCCATACGGCGAGGGTGCTTCGCTGAGGCTCAGTGAATTCCTTTGCCGGGTAGCAGAGCACTTTTTTCGACGCTGATTTCGCTGATGGCGCAGATTTGCGCAGATTATTCAACGCGAGGCGAACGTTGAGCAAAAACAACTTGATTTCAAACTAAACCGAAGGCGACGTACCAAACTCCGCTGCGCGGGCTCGCGAGAAGTGAAAGTTGATTGGTCGGGCTTGGGATGATGGCCGCTTCGTCCGAACTGGATCACAAAGTGCAAAGATTAATCTGCGTAAATCTGCGACATCAGCGAAATCAGCGTCAAAAGAGTCCGCTCGGTTTCGTCACATCGCAGGTCGACGATTTCCCTCCTCGGCACCGCAGCAGTTAGCGCATCAAATCTCGCAAACCCCCGCCACACGCTGCCCTTTGAGTGCCACCAAATTAGCGTACACGTACAAGATGTTGTGTGTTTTGTGCCATTCGCTCGGGTAATCTTGCCAGATTCGGTTGCCTTGGAATCGGCAGTGAATGCCGCGCACGAAATTGGCTTGCTCGCGGCGGGTGTAGTACCAAAACGAATTGGGATTCCAAAAGCTCACATGCGTGGGGTCTTGAAATGCGCCTCGGCCGTCGGTCGATGGAGTTCGCGTGAGCATCCAACCGCCCGGCGCTAACACGCGGTAAAACTCGTTCATCATGCCAACGATGCACTTGGCCGATTTGCCATCGTTGCCGTGCGTGCAGGTCGAATCGGGGCAGTGATTCATGTGCTCTAAAAAATCGAACGCGCGGATGCAGCCCACCGAATTGTCGGGATAGGGCAAGCCAAATCGCAAATCGCAATTAACGTCGCCGCCCTCAAGATCCACCGCTAAATAGCCGGGGGTTCGGTTGTGAGCGCCGCCCAAATCGAGCATCGGTAGGTTATTGTGAGCGCACCACTGAGCGACGATGCCGCCAATGTCTCGCTGCCCCACCTGCTGCATACGCGTCACGATTTCGGCGTTGTGTTGAATGTAGGTGTTTGCGCCGCCTTCGTGCATTCGATACAAGTAGAGGCATTTTTCGATGTGATGAAACCCACAGCCGGTGAGATACGTTCGTGTGATCAGATCATGATCATCGGCCACTCGGTAGCTTGGATCATGACCGCCCGCACGCCAATAGGCATCGCGACTCCACACCCGAACATGATTGGGCGCGTAGTAGATCGACACCAGCGCATCCGGTGTGGGAGCAAAGCTTCGCATCGCGAGATACTTTTTGCCGTAGACCTCAGCTTCGTATTGCGACCAACCGTGCTCCAAGTTGTAGGTGCCGCTCTTGCCATCGGGCAGGAAATTGGCGAAGTCTGAGTAGATGAAACCTGCGCCGGTCGTTTGCGCGGCGTGGATGATTTCTGAGAGACATTCTGGGGCCAGGATGTCGTCGTGATCGAGTTCAACAAAAAATGCGCCGGTGGCTCGCTCGCAAGCAAATCGTTTGAGCGCGCCCACGCCCATCCGCGCAATCATGTCGGGCGCTGGAAAAATTTTGACGCGTGGATCGCGCGTAATTTCGTCGGGAATGATCGCTTTGCCACCTCGGAGCGGATCGTTTGGCACGATCACCCACTCCCAATCGCTGTAGGTTTGTGCGAGTAAGCTCGAATAGGCTTCGCTGAGGAATTGGGTGTTGTGCGTTGGGGTGAAAAGGCTGATGAGCATGCGAGAGGTCAGTGTGATGAGGTCGGCGCGCTTTAATAACGCGGGATTAATTTGAGTGTAACGAGCGCACAGTTGTCTAACAGCTTACTTGTTTAATACGTTTATAAAGAAGGGTTAGGTGTCGTTTTTGGTTATTTTTGAAAATGAGTTGAAATGATTGCTGCACCCAAAAAGTTTGCGATTTAAGCGATAAAGTTGATGGAAGCGAGGGTTGTTCTGCAGAGACGGTGGTGCGCTCTTTGCTTACTATGCGGGTAGCAAAACAGTGACAGTGACGCGTTGCGCGGGCTCAGATGCCGTCCAACACAGCGGTCGCCAGAGAACACAGGAACACCACGATGCATTCGATCAAAGCGCCCCCTGCTCATCATTTCGATGAGATGTTGTTGTCGCAGACGCAGTCTCAATCTCAACCGGGGCAAAGTCAGAGCCAAAGCTCGTCGGCGCAAATATCCGATAAAGAAAAATTTCGCGCGCACTACGCCGATTACGCTGATTGGTTGCAATCCTCACCCGAGCAAACCTTGACCCAGCGCCGCGCGCAGGCCGATTTGCTGTTTCGCCGCATCGGTATCACGTTCACTGTGTACGGCGAAGAGGGCGGCACCGAGCGCTTGATTCCCTCGGATGTGATCCCCAGAATCATCACCGCCGAGGATTGGGCGTATCTGGAGCGCGGCCTCACGCAACGCGTCACAGCAATCAACAAATTTTTGGCGGACATCTATCACGATCAAGCGATTCTGAAAGCGGGTTTGATCCCGCGCGAACAGATCATCGGCAACGCGCAATTTCAAACCAAGATGATTGGCGTGAAGGTACCGCACGATACCTACGTGTCGATCACAGGCGTTGACATCGTTCGGAATAACGACGGTAAGTTTTACGTGTTGG
>JAAFHR010000120.1 GCA_013298455.1 Betaproteobacteria bacterium
GAGGCGGATGACCTAACTGACAAGCCCGAGCGCTACATGGCCGCAGAGATCATTCGCGAAAAGATTTTCCGATTGACCGGTGATGAGATTCCGTATCGCGCCGCCGTGATGATCGACAAGTTTGAGCAAGAGGGCAATCTGCGGCGAATATTTGCCGCAATTTTGGTCGACAAAGATTCTCAGAAACCGATGCTCATCGGCGCCGGTGGCGAGCTTTTGAAACGCATCGGCACTGAAGCTCGGCTCGATATGCAAAAGCTCTTCGGCGGTCCGGTGTACCTTGAGCTATTCGTGAAAGTCAAGAGCGGTTGGTCAGAAAACGCTGCTGTGCTGCGCGATTTGGGAATCACCTAGACTGAGGACGAACGACGAATGACGAATGACGCGAAGCGGATTCGAGTGTCGCTCGAGTATTGCGAACGGTGTACGGCGGCTGATCGCTCGGTGTTTTCGTCATTCGTCATTCGTCTTTCGTCCTGCCAACGAGCGAGCTAGCCCCGAGCCACGCTCTCGCCCATGGCCGTACAGCAAAAAAAATCAACGCCACAGCGCGCATTCGTGCTGCATTCGTATCCCTACAAGGAAACGAGCCTGATTGTTGACGTTTTTACTGCGGACAACGGGCGGATGGCGATGGTGGCCAAGGGCGCGAAACGCCCCGCTTCGAATCTGCGTGGCGCTTTGCTTTCGCTTCAGCCTATCGAGGTGATTTACACGGGGCGTGGCGAAGTCAAAACCATGACGCAAGCGACTTGGCTGCCGGGGCAGCCGTGGGTCACCGGCAAGGCGCTGATGTGTGGCATGTACATGAACGAGCTCTTGATCAAACTCCTGCCTCGTGAAGACCCGCACCCCGAGCTTTTCGAATCCTATGCGGCGTCGCTTTTGACGCTCGCCAACAGCGACGAGCACAGCGCCATCTTGCGTGAATTCGAAACAAGTCTGCTCGCCGAATTGGGCTACGCGTTGCAGCTCGATACCGACATTCGCACCGACAAACCGATCAACGCCGACACGCTCTATCGCTACGATCCGATGTCGGGCGCGAGTGAGCAGGGCAGCGGCATGTTGGTCAGCGGCAACGTGCTGATCGCCTTGTCAAAAGGTCGTTTCGAAACCTCTGCTATTGCTGCCGAAGCGCGTGATTTTGTTCGGCGAATCATTGAGTTTCACCTTGAACGAAGAAATCTCAAATCGGCCGAAGTGCTGCACGATTTACACGCTTTGTCGGAGCGACTTGACGCCGGTCGTCCCGCGCAAAAACCTAAGCCAGTCAAGGCTTCTACGTGATTTACGGTATTGGCACTGACATCATTTCAGTCGCGCGAATTGAATCGGCGATTGAGCGTCATGGCGAGCGCTTTGCAGCGCGAATTCTGAGCAATGCGGAGTTGTCGAGCTACCGCGCAATGCCGGAGCCTGCGACTGCGACGCGCTGGCTCGCCAAGCGCTGGGCAGCGAAAGAGGCGATGTTTAAAGCTGCCGGGCTCGGGATGCGCTCGCCGTTTACCTTTCCTGGCGTGAGTGTGCGCAATGATGCGCTGGGTAAACCGGCGCTCGTCTTTGACGCGGCAATCAGCGAATGGCTAGCAGAGCAGCGTATTGTGCGCGCTCACGTTAGCCTGTCTGATGAGCGAGACTGCGCGCTGGCGTTCGTGATTCTCGAAACCTAAATCCGCGCCCTATACTGCGTCGAATCTCTACTCATTGAACAACATGCCACGCAAAATCACCGTCTCAGAAAAACGTCCTCTTGGCCCGATCATGACGTCGATCGACGGCACGACGCTCAGCGCAGAAGATCGCGAATTGCTCTGTCATCCGCTGATCGGCGGCGTGATCTATTTCGGTCGCAATTTTGAAGATAAAGCGCAGCTTGCCGCGCTCAGCAAGGAGATCAAAGCGCTGCGAGACCCCGAGCTGGTGATTGCCGTAGATCAAGAAGGTGGCCGCGTTCAGCGTTTCAAAGGCGATGGATTTACCGACATTCAACCGATGCGCTCGCTGGGTGATTTGTGGACAACGCATCCCCCCTCGGCACGCGCGCGCGCGTTCGAAGTTGGCTTCACGCTGGGCCATGAGCTCGGCGCAGTCGGTGTTGATTTTTCATTCGCTCCCGTGCTTGATTTGGATTACGGCGAATCGGCCGTGATCGGTCACCGCGCGTTTCACCGCGACGCGGGCGCTGCGGCAGCGCTCGCAACGGCTGTTGTGCAAGGGCTTCGTGCAGAAGGCATGGCGTCCGTCGGAAAACACTTCCCCGGCCACGGATTCGTCAAAGGCGACACGCATTGGGAGCGCCCGACCGATGATCGAACCTTTGCTGAGGTGGAAGCGGCAGATTTGATTCCGTTTCGTGAGCTCATCGCGGCGGGCGTTGACGGCATGATGGCCGCGCATCTGATCTATCCAAACATCGACCCGCACCTAGCAAGCCAATCATCCTATTGGCTGCAAGAAGTGCTCCGCCACAAGCTGCATTTCCGCGGAGTGATCTTCACCGACGACATTGGCATGGTCGCCGCCCACGCAGCAGGTGACTTAACAGCGCGCGCTGAAGCGTCTGTGCAAGCGGGCGCCGACATCGTGCTGCCGTGCAACGATCGCCCCGGCTTGATTGAACTCCTAGATCGCTGGAAACCCACGCCCGAAGCGAGCTTGTCACGCAAATGGGAACGGATGCGAAAGAAAGCGCCGGGGAAACGGCATTGACAGCGTCAGTCTCGTCCGCGTTGCTTTGCCCAGGTGCGTCAGCGCGCTACGGCACAACTTTCATCGCGCACTGGTTGTACAGGTAGTCGCGAATGCTGGCCCAATCTCTTCGTGTGGCGTGCGCCGCGAAGCTGAGGCCTTGGGTGACTGCGTTGCCCCTTAAGCCAGCGGCGATTCGTGAGAGCAAAACTGAGTCTTGCGGCGCAATCACGCCGTCACCATCGATGTCGCTGCTGCATTGTGGGTAGTCTGTTGGACCGCCGACTAAGCGCACGGCACAGAACACGCGCGTCGGATCGGCGGCGTTGCCAGTATCGCAATTGCCTGCGATAACGACTTTGCCGTCGGGTTGAATGGCGAGCATGCGCATTCGATATGCGGTTGTGGGAGGCGTGATGTTGCTGATTGGAAAGAGCGCGTCGATGGTGCCATCGGCGTTGAATCTTCCCGCGCAAGGCGCTGAGTTGAAGTTGGCGTCGGCGCAGTTGCTGTGCACGACGATCGCGCCGTTAGCTTGGGAAACCGCTCGAAAAGAAAACGCATTGGCGACCGCTTCGTGAATTTGTCGCCCAGAGGTGCCAAAGGAGGTGTCGAGCGCGCCGTTGCTTGAAAACGCGAAGAGACTGATCTTTCCAAAAATATTGCCGTAGTTGTTAAGCAGAAAAATGCGCCCGTCTGGGCGCAGCAATAGGTCTTGCACTCCCGTATACAACGTCGCGGTCTGCACCGACGCCGCAGGCATTACCGTGTGTCCGGAAACGCCAAAGCCGCTGTCTAGCTCTCCGTTGCGATTGAGCCGCGTTAGGCAGGGCACCCAGGCGAGCGACACTTCTAATCCACACTCTCCGGCGATCACCGTCTTTCCGTCGCTCTGCAATGCGTGGCGCGCATCGCGATTGACGTAGACACTGGGCGCGAAATCGAGCATTACCGCGCCGTTGCTACCAAAGCTCGGATCGGGCGCCCCACTGGAAGTGAGTCGCATTGCGCAAAATCGACTATCGCCGCCACCGATCACGCAGGTTCCGCTAACCAGCAAGCCGCCGTCGGGCGTAAGAGAGCCCGCGCCATTGACGTTGAAATCGCGATTGAACCCCGGAATCATTGAGACCCCTGCGACGCCATAGGATGAATCGATTGAACCGTTGGTGTTGAAGCGATGCACGCAGACATTGCTGCGCAGAAACGGTTGCTCGTAGCAACTGCCCGTGACCAGAATCTTTTGATCGCGCTGTAATGTCACTGCGTCAAACGAGCCCGAGGTTGCCGTGGCAAAGTTCACAACGCCGCCGTTCCCGAAGCTGCTATCGAGCGCCCCATTTGCGTTGAGCCGCGCCATGCAGATACCGGGGCCTGGCGAACAAGTACCGACCAGCAGCAGTCTGCCGTCAGGGTAGAGCGCTACGCCGTAGCGGTCAGTTGACACGCCAGAGAGCTGCGGGACCAACACGCGCCCATTGGTTCCAAAGTTTGAGTCAGGCGTGAACGGCTGCGAATGGCTGATCGGTATTGCGCAGCTCACGCATACGACCAATGTCGCGCAGCGGCGCAAAAAATAGGAGGCAGCGCCATGGAGATCGAGAGATTTCATGGTTGCACCGCCAGAGCGCAATGATTGAAGAGGTAGTCACGAATAGCGGGCCAGGTTCGACGCTGCGCGTTTGGTGCGAAGCTCACGCCGCTCAACACCGCGTCACCGGATAGACCGGCGACTGCTCGGGCGTGAATCAACGCGTCAGTGGTGGTGAGCACGCGGCCGTCGCCGTCGATATCCATGCTGCATTGCTGGTAGCCATAGGGGCCGCCTTCAAGGCGTGATGTGCAAAATTTTTGCTGCCCCGCGTCGGTGCAAGCACCGCCGAGCAGCAACCGACCGTCGGCTTGCAGCGCCGCTGCGCTCCCCCGCGCCGTGGCACGCGAGGTGATGTTGCCGATGATGCCATCGCCGTCAAACGAAGCGTCGATGCGGCCATCACTGTGATAGCGAGCGGCGCAGAAATCGAGCCCGCCGTTACCGGGGTTATTGCACTGACCCGTGACGATGTATTTGCCATCGGGCGCGACAAGCGTGTTGAGCGCTTCGGAATTTCCGCCGCCCATGATGTTGTAAGCACGGCCATTGGTGCCAAACGTGTTGTCGAGTGAGCCGTTTTCATTGACCCGCGTGGTGCAAAAGATGATTCGGTTAGCGACGGTGGGTGTGTCGATGCAACCGCCGCTGATGAGAAATTTGCCGCTCGCAGTACGGGCAATGCCACCGCTGGCACCGATGGTGGTCGTGCCCAGCCCTACATGGAGCGTACCGCTGGTGTTGGCGACAGCGGGATTGCCCACCATGGCGGGGCCAAAATTGGTATCGGTTGCGCCGGTCGAGCCGTACTTGCGAACGCAGTAGTTCGCACCGAAATCAAAACACGTCCCTGCCACCACAATCGAGCCGTCGGATGTCAGCGTTGCACCGCTCACATAGCGGCCTGCGGAGGTGAGGCTCAGGAGCTTTCCGTTGCTGCCGAACTGCGAATCAGGTTCGCCGTTTGCAGCCAGTCGCGCGAGGCAGAAATGCACTGTTGAATTTGCGCTGCACTGCCCTGCCAATACGATGCCACCGTCTGGCTGAGGAAGAAGGGTGGTGAGTGTTGCGGATCCGGAAAAGATCACGCTGGCAACGCCCGCACCGTTTGGCGCAAAACTCGTGTCCTGTGCGCCGTTGCTGAGCAGACGTACCACGCAAAACACAGTTGTGCCGGCGATGGAGCAGGTGCCACCGGCCAAAATTTTGCCGTCGGGGGTCAGTGCGAGGCTCGTGAGTCGAGCGTCTTGATTTTGAAAGATCGGCAGTGTTACGGTGCCCGCCGTGCCGAAACTCGAATCCGTCCAAGTCTGCGTGATCAGAACCGGCGGCGGTCGATACCGCTGGAGGCAAAACTGCGCGTGCGGCAATCCGTCGTTGAGCCCGCCAGTTAGCGTCACGTTGCAGGTGCCGCCGACCACGATCGCGCCATTGGGTTGCACTGCGATCGCGTTGAGTGACGTACCTGCCGTGCCCGAGCCGACGGCGCGCACGAGCTTTCCAAACGAACCATCGTTGGCGGCCGCAAACGAAGGATCAAGCGAGCCCGGCCCCGCTTGTGACGCGAGCGCCGTCAGCAAACCGATCATCACAATGATTGATCGGACAAACCAAGTAACGACTGAAGACACGCTCCAACTGTGCTCTGTCGCGCCGTTACGGTAAAGCGCCCAGCGGCGGCTACAGAAACGGCAACAGCTGGCGCAATCATCGAGTTGCAGTGATGCGGGTGAATTGATGGTGGGCATAGTGCACTGGGGCGAACGTGGAATGATCTGGGCAATGGGTTAATCGAAATTGCCGCCATAAACCCGACACCCGTTGCATCCGACTGGTTTGCGATGTGTATAATTTTGCAATCTAATACACATCCATGAGCTATGCGAACCAATATCGTGATTGACGATGATTTGATGTCCGCCGCGATGCAAGCGGGTGAATTCAAAACGAAAAAAGACGCCGTTGAAGAAGGGCTTCGTTTGCTTGCCCGTCGAAAGGCGTATCAAGACATTCGCGCGGCTCGCGGCACATTGCAATGGAGCGTTGATGGCGACTGGACGGTTGCCGCTTCCGCATATTCGGTGCAGGAGTCGCGTTCGCCGTTCCCCGCTGTTTCGGGCGCGACGGCGGCAAAGAGCGCGACCAAGAGCAGCGCAACACGCAAAGGCCGCAGCGCGCGATGATCACTGTCGATAGCAGCGTCTGGATTGACTACTTCCGAGGTGTGAAGTCAGCGCAGACGGATGCGCTCGATGCGCTGCTCGATGATTCGAGCCACGATTTGGTGGTGCTCGATGTGGTGCTGTTTGAAGTGTTGCGCGGCTTTCGTTTCGAGCCGGAGTATGTAAACGCGGATCGCTTGCTTTCGGCGCTGCCAGTGTTGAGCACTGGCGGCGCAGAGCTCGCTCGAACGGCTGCGCAACTCTATCGCCAGCTTCGCAAAATTGGTGTGACCGTGCGAAGCAGCCTTGATCTATGGGTCGGCGCGTGGTGCATCCGCGAGGGCTGCGCATTGCTGCACAATGATCGCGATTTCCTGCCGATGCAGACGCATCATGGCCTGCAGCCGTTGGTCGCTTAAGCCATGGATTTTGGTAAACAGCTTTTTTTATCAAAGCTCGCAGGCTATTGGGCTTTCGGCTGTTTTATTGGTTTTTTGAATAGCTGTGAAAATTCCCTGAAGCCCTCGTTCCAGATGAAATTTGTGCGAAAGCTGTTGCGCCAAGCATCTCACCGCGCGCCATTTTTAACCGCGTCGTCGCGGAGCGCTCATGGACACTGAAAAATCTGTTTCTGACACCTCCGACACCCGAGATACCGCGACAACGATTGACGAAGCGTTGAAATCGCTCCCGGTTCGCCCCGGTGTGTATCGCATGATCAGCAGCGACGATGTGGTTCTCTACGTCGGCAAAGCGAAAAACCTCAAGAGCCGCGTATCGAGTTACTTCGTGAAATCGGGTCACAGCACGCGAATCAGCATGATGATTGCGCAGATCGCCCGCTTTGAAACGACCGTCACCCGCTCCGAAGCCGAAGCGCTGATTCTTGAAAACAATCTGATCAAGTCGCTCGAGCCGAAGTACAACATCCTCTTTCGCGATGACAAAAGCTATCCCTACGTCTGCATCACGGGCGACAAATACCCGCAGCTTCGCTACTTTCGCGGCAAGCCCGACAAGCGTCATCAATACTTCGGTCCATTTCCCAACGGCTGGGCCGTTCGCGACGGCATTCGGGTCATTCAAAAAGTATTTCAGCTTCGCACCTGCGAAAACACCGTGTTCGCGAACCGCTCGCGACCCTGCATGCTCGCTCAGGTGGGGCGTTGCACGGCGCCCTGTGTCGAGCGAATCTCAGAAGTTGATTACAAAGCGGACGTAAAAAACGCGACGCTCTTTTTGCATGGCCAAACCGATGCCATCACCGACGACTTGCAAGCCGAAATGCTCGCTGCGTCGGACGAGTTGGCGTTTGAGCGCGCCGCAAAACTTCGTGACAAGATCGCGCGTTTGAACGAGCTGCGAAGCAAGCAATTTGTTACCAGCGTGACCGACGCCGACGTTGACGTGATTGCCGCCATTCACGAGCATGGCATGATCGCCGTCAACATCGTGATGATTCGCGGCGGGCAGCATGTCGGTGATCGCACGATGTTTCCAGTGAAAAACGCCACGTCGCAAACGATGACCGGCGAGGAGCTTGCCGAATCGCTCGAAGCGTTTATTTGCCAGCACTACATCGGCCGCGATGTGCCAAAGAGCATCGTCTGCACGCTCGAATTCGAAGCCGAGGCACTGATCGAAGCGCTCACCGAGCAAGCCAAACGAAAGATCGATTTGGTCAGTAATCCTATCGGCGAAAAACGCGTGTGGCTTCGCATGGCCGAAGAAAACGCCAAGCTTGCCATCGTCGCCAGAATGCGTCAAAGCGACACCGGAAACGCCCGCTTAGCGGCACTCATCGAAGCGCTCGGGTTGCCTGAATCCACATCGCGATTGGAATGCTTTGACATCTCGCACACCATGGGCGAGGCAACGGTCGCGAGCTGCGTCGTCTTTGCCGACAGCGCTATGCAAACGAGTCAATATCGCCGCATGAACATTAAAACTGTGAGTGACGGCAACGACATCGAAGCCATGCGCGAAGCCCTGACTCGCCGCGCCGAACGCATCGTGAAAGAAGAGGTGCCGCGTCCTGATGTGTGGGTGATCGACGGCGGGCGAGGGCAGGTCGCCGTCGCCGAACAAGTGCTCAACGAAGCGGGTTTGCACGACATCGTCATGTTCGGCAGCGTCAAAGGCGTCGAGCGAAAAAAAGGGATGGAGCAAATCATTTTCCCGGATCGTGAGCTCCCCGTTCGCCTAGCGCCCGATCATCCCGGTCTGCACTTGATCCAACAAATGCAAGACGAAGCCCACCGCTACGCCATCATCGGCCATCGAGCCCAACGAGCCAAAAGCCGCG
>JAAFHR010000121.1 GCA_013298455.1 Betaproteobacteria bacterium
CAACGGGTATGTGAACTACAACCCAAACATTGGCAGCAGCTATCGCACGCCCACACAGCTCGGCACACCGCGCGATCCGCGAACCATCTCGGGAACCGTGTTTAGCTACAAAGCCAACGACGGCGCGGCAGATTCAAATGTCGCGGAAGTCGCCATAAAGATCGAGCCGCAAAATAGCCCACCGGTGTTTACCTCCGTGCCGCCGACTTCGCTCTACAGCGATCAAGCGGCCGGGTTCCCGCGCTACCTCTTCACCGCGCGCGCCGTTGATCCCGATCCGGGTGACACCGTTCGCTATGAGCTCGTCTACAGCTCTGTCTACACGCCGTGGTACTTACAAACCACCATCGATCCCGTGACCGGTGTGGTTGAGATGTATACCGGCCCGTGCCAAGGGCAGGCCTGCGACATTGGGTTCGTTACCACCACCATCGCTGCGGTTGATAGCTTGGGTGCGCGCACGGAGCAAACCTTCATCGTTGATGTGACGCGTGTGCTCGCTACCGTGCCCAATGTGATCGGCCAACCGCTTGCGGCCGCAGGTACGACAATCCAAGCTGCGACCTTGACCTTTGCTGTGCTCGATGAGGTCTATAACGCGGCTCGCGCCGGGCAGGTCATCAATCAATTCCCGGCCGCTGGCGCACCCAAAATTTCGAGGGGAGCAACGGTGTCGCTCACGATCTCGAAAGGCCCGGCACCGGTCATCGTGGCTAACGTTGTTTCGCTCCGAGATACAGTGGCGAATCAACGCCTCACCGCGCAGGGCTTCTCGGTCACGATCAATCGCGTGTTCTCGCCGACCGTTCCCTCGGGGCAAGTGATTTCACAGTTGCCAGCGGGTGGATCAAGCGTGGTGCCAACGTCAGCCACGCTCACGGTGTCTGCGGGCAACGGACTCGCGCTCACCTTGTCGAGCGAAGCGTTTACCGCCGATCAAACGGTTTCGTTGCAACCGAGCGCGTTTGATGTCAACGGCAACAGCGTCGCGCTGCCCAGTTTGAGCTACAGCGTAGTCGCGGCTCGCACGCCATACTTGGGCGCGCTGCCTACGGTGTCCGGCACGACGCTTAGCGCCGCTGCCAACACCTTGGGCGCGTTCACCGTGACCGCGACTGACAGCGCAAACGCCCGAAGCGCGAGCGCAACGTTCGTCGTAATGGCGCCCAAACCCGTCGGTAAATCCACCAACGGCGCACAGTTCGCCGCGCTGATGAGTACGCTCGCGACCTTCGACGCCTTCGCCGCTCCGCTCGTTGCTGCACGCACAGCGAACAACGAAGTGCAAATGAAATCGATCCTCGCGCAGATGGTCAACACATGGCGTGCGCTTGATTTAACGGCGCTTAAAACCGCCACGCCGATCGTGCCGTCGCTAGGCTTTCCGCCCACGCTCGAACATTTGGCCGTGGTGAGCCCAACGCTTCAAGCCACGGCCGATGACGTACTCGCGCAACAAATCCTTCGCGATTCGATGGATGATCTAGAAGCAATCACCGAAGCGCTCCGCCAATCCGGCGGCGGTATGGCACAGCTTCGCACGCTGATGGATCGATTCCTTGATCGCATTCGTCGCATCGATTCGGTGACGATGAGCGAGTACGGTTTGGTGATGAATGCGCCAGAAATCATCGTGCTCACGTCAAATCTCATTCCCGATTTTTACGAAGCGTTGACGGACGAATTGGCCGTGGTGGCCGGGCTACCTCGACGCAGTTCAGATGCACCGCTTTTGAAACGTGGCGCACAGGATCGGAAGTCATCATTGATCGAAGTGACTACGAGCTTGGCGGTTGATTTCGTGGTCGAGAAGATCGTTGAGCAAGCCTCTGCGCCGTTCAAAAACAGCAAGAAATATGCGAAAGATCTGCTCGCGCAAGCGGGTTGGGCTTCGGCCATGTCAGTCGCCCGCGCGACGGCGCTGCCTTACCTACAGGGCTCGGAGATTCCGGGCATCGTGTCGGGTGCGTCGCTGTCGTTCCACTCGTTCTCCGTGCCTCACGCCTTCATCGAAGTGCCCCTGCCGATTCGTCATCCATTGCTCGCCAATGTGAGATTCGTGGGCCCGGATGTGGTGACGCAGGCTGCAGGCGCGCTCACCGATTTGTGGGACAAACTTAAAAACGGCTACAGCTTCACGAAAAATGCGCTAACCAATCCCGACCGATTCAAAGATCTGGACGAGGTGAAAGACCTGAAAGATCAAATCGACAAAACTCGCAAGCAAGTGATTGCACTGCAGGGCGAATACAAGCTTGTGGCGGAATCGATGTATCAAAGCGCGAGTGGCGTTGACATGGGTAGCTGTATCTTCGTCGGTGCACCGCGCTGTACGGCGCTCACGTTCGACGATGGCATCGCGTCGGTCTACACCTACTCGCCACCCGACGGACTCACCTCGCTCACAGGCCTTCCCCTGCCGATTCTTACGATCGTTGAAGATCGCAAAAGCGGAGCGATGTTCTTCGGGACGCCGGTATTCGTGCCGCAGAAGCCATAAGGCGATGTCAGTAGCCGTCTGCGAATTGCTGGGGATTAAACTAACCGGCCAGTGGACCAGGCATCATTTCGGCAAACATGCAGGCGATCATCTCGGAGGGCTACGTGGCCGGAAGCATCGGTCGATTGACTCAGCTTCATGCGAGCTACTACAGTGCCGCTCACGGATTTGGCGTTGAATTCGAGGCGAAGCTTGCCAGCGAAATTGCGCAGTTTTGTACGTCGTTGCGGGCCGGACGTGACGGCCTGTGGCTTGCGCGAGTTGACGAAATCGAGGGCTCGATTGCGCTTGATGGCTCGCGGGCAACAGAGCACGGCGCACATTTGCGCTGGTTTATCACCTCGGCTGCACTCCGGGGCAGCGGTGTCGGACGTTTACTGCTAGATCGGGCATTGCAGTTCGCCGATGATTGCGGATACGACTCGGTCTATCTCTGGACGTTTGCCGGGCTCGATGCAGCGCGGCATTTGTATGAATCACGCGGCTTTCGCCTCGCGCATGAAGCGCCCGGTTCGCGATGGGGAAAAACTGTGACTGAGCAGCGATTCGTTCGCGTTCGTCACAGTTGAAATGCGACACTTCGTTTGCGCTTGGAGTCGAGCACCCAGAGCCCATGCCCCATTCGATTATCCTGTTCGACCCGCGCATCGGTGAAAACGACCCACAAAGAGTACGACATCGAAACCTCGGCGAACCGGTCGCCAGTGATAGGATTTTGGCCTCGTTGGCTTGAATTGGGTGCGGCATCGTTGACGCCCGCTCCGCTCGTTCGCAAGCATTTAGATGGAATCGAGCATGACTCCAGCATTTCGTAGAGCGTCGGGTGGTGACTTCGCCGCCTTGCAGCAGCTCTTGGAGCTGTATCAGTATGACTTGTCCGACATCTGGCATCAAGAGGTCGACGCAGAGGCCAAATATGGCTACGACTTGGCGCACTACCAACAGTCGGCGCGGTTCCATGCTTACCTTGCGCTTATGGGCTCGCAACCGATTGGATTTGCCTTAGTCGCACCGGCTTGCGTCACGCGCGCAGACGGCTGTTGGATGGAGCAATTTTTCATCCTCAAACGGTTCCGCCGCAATGGGCTGGGAAAAGCGTTTGCTCGCTACGTACTCAACAGCCACCCCGGCGCTTGGGAAATTGGTCAAATGCAGGCTAATGAAGCCGCGCACGCGTTCTGGCGCAACGTCGTTTACGATGTCACCGACGGTCAATTCACCGAAACGCAGGTGACTGAAGGTTGGTGGAAGGGTATTGTTCAACAACTAAACGTAGAGCACCTCCAATGACCCATCCAGTCGATCCCGTACAGCGCCAACTCGATGCCTACAACGCACATGACTTGGAGCGATTTGTTGCCGAGTACAGCGATGATGTTCAGGTGTTTCGGCCGCCTGCAGTCGAGCCACTCTTATCGGGCAAAGCGGCCTTTGCCGCGCACTACGCCAAGAATCGTTTTACATTGCCCGATCTACACGCCGAGGTCGTAAACCGAATGGTGAGCGGCAATACCGTGGTCGATCATGAGCGCATCACGGGGCTGCAACATGATGTTGTCGAGACGATTGCCGTGTATCGAATCACGGGAGATCAAATCTCCGCTGTCTGGTTTTACTAGCTACGCGAAATATTTTTGGAAGTGCGTGATGTCAAGGCTCGAATTAGTCGAAGACGAAATAGCAAGAAAGCTCACCGAAGCCGAGCGCAGCGGTGAACTGCGCGGCGCGGCCAACTACGGCAAGCCGATCCCCGAGGACGTTGCGTGGGCGCAAACTCCCGACGAATTTCGCATGCCATTCAAAATCCTTAAGGACTCAGGCTTTGTGCCGCCCGAAGTCATGATGTTTCGCGAGCGGGCACGCCTGCGCGCCGAGCTCGATGGCGTGAGCGATGAAAGCGCACGTAAAGCAACGTTGAACGAATTGAGCGCGTTGGAGCAAAGCATTTCGGTGCGTCTCGAATCGTTGCGAGCAGGCGGTTCGCTTTGAGCCAAAAACCAAGCGGCGAGCAAAGTCCTAACATGCAATTTCAAATAGAACCCGCCGTTCCCGCCGACACCGCTGAGTGCATTTGGCTTCGTGGAATGACTCGCGAGAACGCCGTCTCAGAGGCGCGTTTAACCTCGCTCGGGATCACCGTTCAAAGCTGGGGAGACGACATTGCGACGGGCAAACTTCCTGGTTTCGTTGCGCGCTGCAATGGCGAGATGGCGGGCTATTGTTTCGGCGAAGTCGAGAGCGGCGAAATTGTGGTGCTTGCATTGCTGCCGCAATTTGAGGGGCAAGGTCTGGGGTGCGAATTGCTGAGCCGCGTGGTGGCGCTTTTACGTGCCGACGGCCATCGCAGGCTGTTTCTCGGTTGCGCCGCGGATCCCAAGGCTCGATCGTACGGGTTCTATCGTCACCTCGGTTGGCGCAGCACCGGCGAGGTGGATCGTCTGGGCGATGAGGTGCTGGAGTTGCTCTGACGTAGCGTTATGACTGGCTCTGTTGACCCTCAGTTGAACATCAGCGAGTTGAGATTATGTTGCTAAATCTGATTCCAAAAGTGTTCTATGCCGACATCGATGTAGGCCTCGATTTGTTTGTACGCGGCATCGGGTTTGAAATTGCGTACCAAGACGATTCAATTTCAGTCTTGGAGCGCGACGGCGCTAAGGTGTACTTGATGCAAAACGCGGAGCTCGCCGCACTGGATCGGCCTGAGCTTGCGATTGAAACGGACGACATTGATTCGATTTACGCCGAGATCAAAGCGCGCGCCCCTGAGCTGCTGCATCCGAATGTGCCGACAGTCTCACTGCGGCCTTGGGGTGCCCGCGAGTTTGCGCTCCTAGACTCAACGACGGTGTGCGTGGTGTTTCGGCAGTGGGATTGAGGTTGCTACATTGCGCGAATCGATGTTAACGGCGTTGTCATCCTGAGCGGCGCGAAGGATCAGTAGCGCCTCCAAAGCCGTCCGATTGGCCAGAAGCGTTTGCCACCTGATGTTTCGCTCCGCTCAACATGACAGGGCTCGGCGCTGAAGTTCGATCCGCGCCATCTCTATCATCAAAATGCCCTACCGGTAATACGCTTCAACTCGCCCTTTGAGCTTGATGGTGAGCGGATTGCCTTTGCGATCACGTGATTTGCCCACGGGCACTTTCACCCAACCTTCACTCACGCAATATTCCTCCACATCGTTTCGCTCCACATCGTTAAGGCGAATGCCCACATCGTGTTGAAACACATCAGCGTGGTGAAACTTGCTTTTGGGATCGGCAGACAATCGATCGGGGAGTGCGGGTTTTTCGGTGGTGTCGGTCATGGCATGGTGCGCGTGGCGCTACGAGCTGTGAAAAAGTAGCCCGCATCATAGCGTCGTTCGTGGATCGGGCTATCGCTCGGCGCAACTAAGCGCGATAATTGCGGGTTGCCTTTTGTGCCCAATTTGCCTCTGACACCATGGATTTTCTTCGCGTTCGCGGTGCTCGTACCCACAATCTAAAAAACATCAGCATCGATATTCCGAAGCACAAACTCGTGGTGATTACGGGATTGTCGGGCTCCGGGAAATCCTCGCTCGCGTTTGACACGCTCTACGCCGAAGGTCAGCGCCGCTACGTTGAATCGCTCTCGGCTTACGCGCGGCAGTTTTTGCAGATGATGGACAAGCCCGATGTCGATTTGATCGAAGGGCTCTCGCCCGCGATTGCCATCGAGCAAAAGGCGACCTCACACAACCCGCGCTCAACAGTGGGCACGGTCACCGAGATCCACGATTATCTGCGGCTCTTGTACGCCCGCGTCGGCGATCCGTATTGCCCGGATCACCCTGAAAACAAACTCTCCGCACAAACCATTTCGCAGATGGTTGACACCGTGCTCGCCTACCCGCTTGACACGCGGATCATGCTCCTCGCGCCGCTGATCATGGATCGCAAAGGTGAGCATGTGGAGCTCTTTATTGAGCTCAAGAGCAAGGGATTCACCAAGGTGCGGGTGGATGGGACAGTGACCGAACTCGATCCACTGCCCAAGCTCACCAAAACGCACAAGCACACAATTGACGTGGTGATTGATCGCATCAAAGTACGAGCGGATGCGAAGCAACGGCTCGCAGAATCATTCGAAACCGCGTGTCGCATGGGCAATGGGCGGGCGCTTGTGGTTGAAATGGACACCGAGAAATCGCAGCTGTTCTCATCAAAATTTTCCTGCCCGATTTGCGACTACTCGCTCGCTGAATTGGAGCCGCGGCTCTTCTCGTTTAACTCGCCGATGGGCGCCTGTCCGAGCTGTGACGGTCTGGGTGAGATCGACGAATTCGAAGCGGCACGCATCGTGGCGCACCCGGAGTTGTCGCTTGCCAGTGGTGCCATCAAAGGCTGGGATCGCCGTACGATTTTTTACTTTCAGATGCTTCAGGGGCTCGCAGCGCACTACGGTTTTGATGTTGAGAAAGCGTTCAAAGACTTGCCCGAAGAGGCGCAGAAAGCAGTCGTTTTTGGCAGTGGCGATGACGTGATCGAGTTTGATTACGTGAGCGAAAAGGGGACGATTCAAAAACGAAAGCACGTGTTTGAAGGCGTGCTGCCGAACTTTCAACGCCGCTACCGCGAAACGGAATCTCCCGCTGTGCGTGAGGAGCTTTCGAAATACATGAGCCGTCGGCCCTGCACGGATTGCCACGGCGCAAGGCTGCGCCGTGAAGCGCGATTCGTGAAAGTCGGCAACGGCGCACAAAGTCGTGCGATCTTTGAGCTCAGCAAACTGCCGCTAGCCCAGAGCGCAAAGTACTTTCAAGACTTAAAGTTGGACGGTGCAAAAAAGCAGATCGCCGTACGAATCATCGCTGAAATCAGCAATCGGCTGGGCTTTCTTAACAACGTTGGGTTGGAGTATCTATCGCTGGATCGAAGCGCGGAAACGCTCTCGGGCGGTGAAGCGCAGCGCATCCGTTTGGCCTCGCAAATTGGCTCAGGCTTGACGGGTGTGATGTATGTGCTCGATGAACCCTCCATCGGTTTGCATCAGCGCGACAATGATCGCTTGCTCGAAACGTTGAAGCACCTCCGGGATTTGGGCAATAGCGTGCTCGTCGTCGAACATGATGAAGACGCGATCATGAGCGCGGATTACGTGATCGATCTGGGGCCCGCTGCGGGCGTGCATGGGGGCGAAGTCATTGCCCACGGCAAGCCCTCTGACATCAAAAAGAGTAAGAAGTCGCTCACGGGCTTGTATTTGTCGGGAGCTAAGCAAATTGCGATGCCAGCGAAGCGCGTGAAGGCGAATGCAAAAAAGCAAATTGTGATTCGCGGCGCACGCGGCAACAACCTAAAAAAAGTGGACGTGTCGATTCCGATCGGACTGTTGACCTGCGTCACTGGCGTGTCGGGCTCGGGTAAATCAACGCTTGTTAACGACACGCTTTACCGTGCCGCAGCAAAGCGCATCTACGGCAGTGTTGATGATCCTGCGCCGCATAAATCGATTGATGGTTTGGAGCATTTCGACAAGGTGATTAACGTCGATCAAAGTCCGATTGGTCGCACGCCACGCTCAAATCCCGCCACGTACACAGGGCTTTTCACGCCGATTCGTGAACTCTTTGCGCAAACGCCGCAAGCGCGTGAACGGGGCTACGAGGCGGGCCGCTTCTCGTTTAACGTCAAAGGCGGTCGCTGCGAGGCCTGTGAGGGCGATGGCGTTATCAAGGTGGAGATGCATTTCTTGCCCGACGTGTACGTTGAATGCGATGTCTGCCATGGCAAGCGCTATAACCGCGAAACCCTCGACATCGAGTATCGCGGCAAAAACATCAGCGCAGTGCTCGGCATGACGGTTGAAGAAGCCAAGGCGTTTTTCCAACCGGTGCCGTCGATTGCCGCGAAGGTAAATTTGCTCGACGAAGTGGGTTTGGGTTACATCCGCTTGGGGCAAGCCGCCACCACGCTCTCGGGCGGCGAAGCACAGCGCGTAAAACTGGCGCTCGAACTCTCAAAGCGCGACACGGGAAACACGCTCTACGTGCTCGACGAACCGACGACCGGATTGCACTTCGCCGACATCGATTTGCTGCTAAAGGTGCTCTATCGTTTGCGCGATCATGGCAACACGGTGGTCGTGATCGAACACAATTTGGATGTGATCAAAACTGCCGATTGGGTGATTGACATGGGGCCCGAGGGCGGCGACGGTGGCGGCACGATGGTGGCGTGTGGCACGCCCGAAACGGTTGCTGCAGATGGAGTAGCG